>PKWO01000260.1 GCA_003132085.1 Oxalobacteraceae bacterium
AGCAGGAGCAGCGTCAGCAGCAGGAGCCGGTGCAGCAGGGGCTGGTGCAGCAACAGGAGCCGGTGCAGTCGTAGTCGTAGTAGTCGTTGTATCGTCAGCTTTTTTGCTGCAAGCAACCAACGCAATAGCCAACAGGGAAGCGATCAACAATGTTTTTTTCATGAATTTTCCTTCAAATATAATCAAAAGTTTTGCGATGAATAATTACCGGTAATTATCGCTCGATAGGGCGTCTTCGCGGTGTCCCGACCAAAAATGGTGCGATGCCACGCAACGAAAGCTTCCTAGCAGGCGATTATAGCGGTTTTTTTTGTGTTTTGCGCAAAGCATTTGCTTTTCGGTAAGTAAAAATGTAAGTATATTAATGATATTCATGCTGAAAGCATCGTATTTCTGCTATTTTCCGGCATGTTTCATCGTGAAAGCCGGCCAATTTGCTCCGGCCTCCAGATCAGGTATCGCTTTCCTAAGTGGCTACCCCAGGTTGAGCCAGCCATCCTGATACCATGTATACAAGGCCTCCATCACGTCCTGAGAAGCCGCCGCCGCACTAGGGCCATCTAGCCGGCGGGTGTCCGCCAGCACGCGTAGCGGCACCTTGTCGGCGCGGCCGGCAGCGAACGACTCGCCATTGATGAACACATGTTTACCCCGGTATAGCATTTGCGTCTTGCGCGAGAGCGCAATCCCTCGCTTGGCAATGCTTTGCTCGAAACGTGCCGGCTTCAACGGTCGGCTCGGCGGCGTGAAATAAGTGCGAGCCTTCGGTTCGGACAAATATTCACCCAGGAAAATGGCGATATCGTCTTCAGTAAAGCGCACTTTGTTTAGTTCCGCTGCCACTCTCGCCAGCATCGGGCCGCTGATTTCCGCAGGATGATTGCTGGGCTCCAGGTCAGGGTCGGCAAAGCGGCCCGGCAGATCGATGGAGTCTGCCATGAATTGCAAAAATGTCTCGCCCAGTTCCTGAAAAGTCGGCGCACGGAAGCCGATCGAATAAGTCATGCATTCACCCAGCGCCACGCCATCGTGCGCATAATGCGGCGGCAAATACAGCATGTCGCCCGGCTCCAGGACAAATTCCTGCTCCGGCTGGAAGTTGCGCAATATCTTCAGCGGCATGCCGTCAACCAAGCTTAGATCCTTCTGCGCGCCGATCCGCCACCGGCGTTGGCCATGCGCTTGCAGCAGGAATACATCGTAGGAGTCGAAGTGAGGGCCGACACCGCCGCCATCGCTGGCGTAACTAATCATTAAATCGTCGAGGCGTGCATCGGCGATGAAATTGAATTTCCGCATAAGCGCATCTGCTGCGTCGCAATGCAGATTCACGCCCTGTACCAACAAGGTCCATTCTTTCTCGCCGGTGGCGGGCAACTGCGCAAACGGCCCGTTTTGCATCCGCCATTCCTGCTTAAAGTGCGTGAGCAGGCGCGATTCGACGTCTTCTTCGGATGCCAGTTTGAATAATGCGTCGCGCTGCAGCACCAGTTTCAAGTCCGGGACTGCCTGCCGAATCAGCAGCGGCTNNTGGGCGGGTGTCAAATCACCCAGAAGAGTAAGTTTTTTCATGCCGCCATTATAGGTCAGCGGCCAGGTCGGCGGCCTTTTGAAACGGGAATCATCGCCGACCCGAGCAAGCGCATGGCCACACGGTATAATTCGTCAGGTTAAACGAAAGGAATGACGATGAAGATTGCCAAAAATACGGTAGTGACAGTGCACTACAAATTATCAGATGCTCAGGGCAATCTGATCGAAGAGAGTCGCGAGCCCATGATCTATCTGCATGGCGGCTACGAGAACACATTGCCGAAGATTGAAGAAACCCTTAACGGCAAAGAGGTCGGTTTCGCCACGACGATTCAAGTCGATCCGGACGACGCTTTCGGTGAGTACGATGCCAATCTGGTCAAGGTGGAGCCGCGCAGCCGCTTGCCTACGCCGCTCGAAGTCGGCATGCAGTTCGAAGGCATGCCGGACGGTGGCGAGGAAGGTGAAGAGATGCTGATATTTACGGTCACCGACATTGCCGACGACAAGGTTGTACTGGACGGCAATCATCCGCTGGCGGGAATGGCGTTACGGTTTGAATTGAATGTGGCCGAAGTGCGTGTTGCAACCGACGAAGAGATCGCGCATCAGCATGTACATGGGGCGCACGGCCATCATCATGATGATCTGGATGATGAAGAAGGCGATCATTACAGCAGCCATCCGCTGCATTGAGCACCGCCGGGGCAGGCACGCCGCCTGCCTCCATCGACACATCATTGACGAACCGCTATTGGTTGACGGTCGTTGTACCCGAGCTGCCCTTGCTGGAGGTAAATACCGCCGGATTTCCCGATTTGATGCCCAGTTTGATCCAGTCCGAGCCCAGTTCCAGATCCCCCAGATTGCCATGCCAGACGATGCCGCTGGAATGTGCGTTGTGCGAGGCCGATCGATTGTGCGCCACGAGCACCTTGCCGGGAAATTTCCCCGCCAACGCGCTTAACTGCTGCCTGATTTCGGTAAATCCATCACGTTTTCCAGCCGAATCGAACAGGCGCTGCGTGCCGGGTTTAAGCAATGGATTGCCGTCGCAGAACAGCGCGATACCGGCCATTTTTTTGCGGGTAGCAATAGCGAATGTGCGTTGCAGCCAATCGCGATTGGCGATCAGCCGGTCTTCAAATTCACTGTTGCGGCCGGCTTCCATCCGGTAGTGGTTGTTGTCGGCGGGGAGATTGACGGTGGCAAACAGAACGCGGCCGACTTCCCAGCGCGCGTTCTCCATGTAGCTGCGAAATTTGGGCGTGTTGGATTGGCGTATCACCGGAATTTTACTGGCCCCCAGCGAGAATTCATCGACGAAGAACAATTCCCGCAGCCGGCTCAAGCGCTCCACTGCAGCGGAATGGCCGCTCGCATCCTTGCATTCGGTCCAATCACCGCCGGCCAACGACAGAATGAGCCCGTTCTGCGCGCTCCGCAGCAAATCCATGCGGTGCCGGTAAAGCTGATCGGTACAGGGTTCGTCGGCGCGCTTGATGCCGTTGACAACCACAAAGGCCAGGTTATCTGCGTCACTGTCGGCAATCGCCTGCGCCAATGCCGAGTCGTCATTCGCGGTCCTGATGACCTGCCCGATCAGGCCGACGCTGAAATCGATCGGTTGCGCTGAAACCGGCACCGATACCAAGACGAGCAACCACAGAAAATTCACGGCCGACAGCACGCGCAAGCACTGTTGTTTCATGCGGTCGCCATGTGCTTCAAGCGATATAGCGCCTCCAATGCTGCGCGTGGCGACAGGGTGTCAGGGTCCAAGTCGTTCAATGCTTGCAGCAGCGCCGCGTACTCGGAGGATGCCTCAGGCTGCGATGGCGGTTCGGCGTCGTCGGGTACGAACGTGGCCGACGCAAACAAATCGAATTGCGGTGTCGGCTGCACCGAATGGGCTTCCAGTGCTGCCAAATGCTTGCGCGCCGCGCGGATCACTTGCTGCGGCACGCCCGCCAGTTGCGCCACTTGCAAGCCGTAACTTTGCGAGGCCGGCCCAGGCTGCACCGCATGCAGAAACACAATGCTGTCTTTGTGCTCCACTGCGGAAAGGTGCACGTTGGCAGCGCTGGGATGCGCATCCGGCAATTGCGTCAGTTCAAAATAATGGGTCGCAAACAGGGTGTAACTCTTGGTGCCTTCAATCAATTGCCGGGCGATGGCCCACGCCAGCGCCAACCCGTCGAAGGTCGAGGTGCCGCGTCCAACCTCATCCATCAGCACCAGCGACTGGTCGGTTGCGCCATTCAGGATCGCTGCCGATTCTGTCATTTCAACCATGAAGGTCGAACGTCCTCCGGCCAGGTCGTCTGCTGCGCCTATGCGGGTAAAAATGCGATCGATCGGGCCGAGCGTTGCGCTGCTGGCCGGCACATAACTGCCTACATACGCCAACAGCGTAATTAACGCCACCTGACGCATATAAGTCGATTTACCGCCCATATTGGGGCCGGTGATCAGCAATAGTTTGCGTTCCGTGCCCAGTTCGCAATCGTTGGCTATGAAGCGCTCGATGTGGTTTTCGACCACCGGATGCCGGCCTTGTTCGATCGAAATGGCAGGCTCGCCGATAAGGCGCGGTGCGCACCAGTTGTGGCGTTGCGCATGTTCGGCCAGCGCCACCAGCGTGTCGAGTTGGGCCAGTGCGCGCGCAATGTCTTGCAGCGTCGCGATGTGCGCCGCCAGATCCTGCAGCAGTTTGTCGTACAGATATTTTTCGCGCGACAACGCGCGCTCCTGCGCCGACAATGCCTTGTCCTCGAAGGCTTTCAATTCGGGCGTGATGTAGCGCTCG
>PKWO01000233.1 GCA_003132085.1 Oxalobacteraceae bacterium
GTGGTGCCGCTGACGGTGGTGACGGTCGAGGTGCCGCCGCTCGGGGTCAGGGTGACCGTTTTGCCGGCAACGCCAATGCCGGCGAAATCCTTGAGCGTTACGGTAATCGTGGAGGTAGTGGCGTTGTTGGCCGCGATCGAAGCAAGGCTGGCGACGACAGTCGAGTTGGCGGCGCTGACGGTATCGATGAAGGTCACCAGCGCGGTCGGGGTCACCGTGACCCCGTCCGTCGTGTCGCGCGCGGTGTAGGTAGTTGCCTCGGCCGTCGTATCTTTCACGGTGAAGGTCGCCACGCCGCTGGCGCTGGTCGTGCCGCTGACGGTGGTGATGGTCGAGTTGCCGGCGCCCTTGGCCAGGGTTACGGTCTTGCCGGCAACCGGATTACTACAGCCATCCAGCAAAGTGACCGTGATCGTGGACGATGTCGTGCCGTTCGCGGCAACCGATACCGGGCTGGCGACGACGGTTGATTTCGCCGCATTCACCGTGTTGGTGACGGTCAACGTTTTGGTAGCGGCAATGACGGTATTGGTGGTGGCCGAAACGTTAAAGGCGGGGTTGACGTAACTTCCGGCACACGCAGTCACGCTCACGCTTACCGTGCAGGTCCTGTTTCTGGCTATCGTGCCGGCGGACAAACTCAATAAACTGCCGCTCGCCGCACCCACGGCTGTGCCGCCGCAGGTGTTGGCTAACGCAGGCGTTGCTGCGTTCGTCAGGCCGGTCGGATAGTTGTCGGTGAACGCCACCGCGGTATTGGCGGTAGTGCCGTTGACGATAGTGAGCGTGAGCGTGGAGGTGGCGCCGGCAACGATGGTGGCTGGAGCGAAACTCTGGGTAGCCGACGTCAGGGTTCCCCACGCGTTGGCGGAAAAAATAAGCATTGCCGCGGCAAGCAATCGAAACAACGCAATCCGGGACAAGTCGCATGTGCCCCATGCGCGCCAATTGGATAATGTGGCAAGTATCATGCTCGTTGCGCGATCGTCATTGCTCTGTCTGCCCTTAATATTCTGCTCCGCCTCGAAGGCAACAAGATGCCGGAAGCGCAAGCGTTCAAATAGTTACCTATGGGTAAATTATACTACTGCTTGGGCTGGGTTCAAACGACAGTCTTGCTCAACGCTCATGCCATCTTCAGGCTAATAGCGCAAGGCTAGCGATTGACAATAATGGCTTATTGACTTAACGTGAGGCAATTTCTTATTAAGCTGAGTATGGGTCTATTTGCAAAAGGTAAAAAGGAGATCGGCTGGATGTCGATTGTCCCGCACGATGAAGGAATCCGCGTATCCCACATCAAGCGTGCGCCGCCTGCCATGCCCTCGGTCGAATGGATCGCCGCCTACCCGTCGAATCAGTCCGGCGACAAACCGCTGGAAAAGATTGCCAAAGACTTGCATGCCGAGCGCTACCAGTGCACGACGCTGTTGGGCGCCAGCGAATACCAGTTATTGTCGGTCGATGCGCCGACGGTTCCCCGCGATGAGTTGAAGACGGCGATTCGTTGGCGGCTCAAGGATATGCTGGATTTTCATATCGACGATGCAACCATCGACGTGCTCGATGTGCCGGCCGACAAAAATTCGCCGGTGCGCGGCCATTCGATGTATGCGGTCGCCGCCCGCAACCAGGTGATCGAACAGCGGCAGGCGTTGTTTGGCGCGGCGAAAATTTCGTTGCGGGTCATCGATATCCCGGATATCGCGCAACGCAACATGTCGGCATTGCTGGAACCTGAAGGCCGGGGCCTTGCGCTGCTGTCGTTCGACAGCGATGGCGGGCTGTTGACCGTTACTTTTTCCGGCGAATTGTACCTGTCGCGCAGAATAGACGTGACGCCGACTCAACTGGCGCAGGCTGACGGCGAACAAAAGGCTGCCGTCTACGACAAGATTACGTTGGAGCTGCAACGCTCGCTCGACCATTTCGACCGCCAGTACCATTTCATTGCGTTGGCAAAATTGCTATTGGCGCCATTGGGCGACGAGGGCGTGGGACTGCAAGAGTATTTGGCCGCCAATCTGTATATGCCGGTCGAGTCGTTCAGCCTGGATGCGATCCTCGATATCGCCAAGGTGCCGGAGTTGAAGTCGCTCGACATGCAGCAGCAGTATTTTTTGACACTCGGCGCCGCACTGCGCGTTGAGGGGAAGGTGCTGTGACCCAACAGATCAATTTATTCAATCCGATTCTTCTCAAGCAGAAAAAGTATTTTTCGGCGTTCGCCATGGTCGAGGCGTTGGGCCTGATCCTGCTTGGCTGCGGGTTATTGGTCGTCTATGCAAATTTTCAGTCGTCGATTCGGGCCAAAGAGGCTGCCGCAACGGCCGCCCAGTTGTTGAAGACCAAGGCGCAATTGATCGCCATCAGCGCCGAATTCGCTCCGCATAAAAAAAACCAGGCGCTGGATGACGACCTCAAGAAAACAGAAACCGACATTACATCCATGCAGCGCGTGTTTGATGCGTTGCAAGGCGGGGGTTTCGGGAATACCAAAGGCTATTCCGGTTATTTTCGGGCGTTTTCCCGGCAAATTGTTGATGGGCTGTGGTTGACCGGCGTCGGCATTGTCGGCGCCGGCCATGACATCAGCTTGCGGGGGCGCACCATCAACCCGGAACTGGTTCCAGTTTATCTCACGCGCCTGAAACGCGAACCCGAGATGCAGGGAAAATCGTTTTCGGCGTTGAACATCCAGACGCCGAAGGTCGATGCGCCGGCGTATGTCGACACAAAGGTGGTGGATGCCAAGCCGGGAGACGTCAAGCCAGCTAAACCGCCGGCGTCGGCCGGCTACGTCGACTTCAGTTTGCAATCTTCCGAGGCGGCGGATACCGCTGCCGCGACGGAGGGAAAGAACAAATGAAGCAGACCTGG
>PKWO01000455.1 GCA_003132085.1 Oxalobacteraceae bacterium
TGAAGAAGTGCACGGTGAACAGAAATACAGCGCAGAGGAAGGCTTCCTCGCCGTGCACCAGCATAGTTACATTGAACACCCATCCTGGCATGAACCGCGCGGTCACGTCCGGGAAAGCCATCATCAAGCCACTGAAACCGATGATGAACATACCCCAGAAGACTGCCCAGTAGTCGAACTTCTCCCAATACGTCCAGCGGTCGAAGGTCGGCCGCGGTCCAAGGTTGAGGAACCACTTGAACATGCCCACGGCGTCGGCCAAATCCTTCCAGCGCGGCACCAGCGAATCGGGGCCGAAGAAGCGGAAGGTCTTCCAGGTGCGGACAATGTTGATGCCTACGCCGATCAAATGCACGAGGAAGATGCCAAGCATGATATACGCGGCGGTACGGTGGACAATGCCGGTTATATGCGGGCCGCCGAATAGATGGACAACCACGCCCGCCCATGCCGTTTCGGAATAGAACACCGTCATGCCGGTCAGGATCAGCACCATCACGCTGAGCGCGAAGAACAGGTGACCGATGCGCCAGACCAGACCGAAGCGGCGCACCGACTTGCCGACTTGTTCGTTAGGCAGGTCTTCCAGGCGCACGTGCGGACGCGACCGATGCAGCTTGCGATCCATGTATTCACGATACCACCAGAGCAGCGTATGGAGCCAGAAGTAGGCAAAGACGAACAGCAGGAGCCCGACCATGAAGTGCGCCGCGAACCAGACCTGCGGATAGTGCACACGGTCTTCCGAATTGGCGTGCGGGCCGAAGCTCAAGAAATTTTCATTCGCCTCGGGCATGATCTTGCCATCTTGCTCGGCCATCGGCTTGCCGTTGTGGCACTGGCGGCAGGTCTTGAGCCGGTTCTTGTCATTCACCTTCGAACGCCGGTCGTCCACTTTAGTGATGGTGTGGCTGCCGTGACAGTCGAAGCACTTCGCCGTATACGCATAGCCGAGGCGATTGACCTGGCCGTGATAGGTGCCGAGATAAGTCTTGAGCTGTTCCTTGTGGCAATTGCCGCAACTTGCGGTGATGGACAGCCTGGTCGGATCGGCGGAAGTGTTGCCGATCGCATGCGTGGTATGGCAATCGACGCAGACCGCCGCCTTGAGGTTACCCTTCTCCTGCGATTCCTTGCCGTGAATCGATTTATTGTAGTCGTCGAGCTCATCCGAATGGCACTTCTCGCCGCACAATGCCGGGGTGCTCAGCCGCCATTGATCGTAGGCCAGCGTGTCCCTGGCCGGCACCAGGAAACTGTGGGTGTCATGGCAGTCGTTGCAAGTGGCATTGACGTGCGACTTGTCGTCTTTGTTCGGGCGGGCATGGAAGGAGTTTCGATACGCCGCCATGTTTTTCGCCACCGTCTCGAGTCCGGGCGTCAGCGGTTTACCCGCGGCCTGCATTTTTTTCGCAATCTCTTCGTGGCACTTCGAGCACTCGGCCACCTTTTGACCCGCTTCCTTCTTGTGCAGAGCGGCTGAGTCTGTGATTTCCGTGTGGCAAGCGACGCACTGCATCTTCGCATGCACGCCCTTGTCGAATTTGTCCGGGTTGATCGCGTTCAGCGCGCGCTCGCCGTCGGCAGTCTGCACCTTCGGCTTCTCCTTATGGCCATCATGGCAGGACAGACAGCTGGCGTTGTCGAGCCCTGCGGGCTCGGCTATGGCGTGCGTCTGCAAGAGCAACATCGTGCCGGCAACGAGTCCGGACACGATGGATGTAGCAAGCTTACGTATGTTCATGGTCCATTATTCCTGTAAGGCACCTGCGCGGAGTGTGAAAAAAAGGGGGCGAAAATTCCGCCCCCCAATGATTAAGCCGCAATTCGACGGGCAGCGGGGGGGAGACCGCTTCCCCGCCGGATCAGAACGCCTGCGTCAACGTCACACCAATCGCCTGGGTAACCTGGTGCGGAGATTGATTGACTCTCGTCCCATCCGAGAAAGTCCAGCCGGCCCACGTGTAGTCGCTGATATCCTGGACGTCGTAGATATAGTCAAAACGCAGCGTTGTTGTTTTGCTGTATGGATACACCGCGCTAAGCTGCAGACGATTGGTCGTGTAGCTCGTATCCGGCAGCGGACCCGAGTTAACCGGTACCTGAGAGTAGACGCCGATGTCGGTATAGCCGATTTTGTATGACGTGAAGTCCTTTTCGTACAAATACTTCGCCCTAAGGATCCAGCTACCCATCGTGCCGTTCACACCCGCGCCCACCACTGCACCGCTCAAGTTGAGATCTGCCGTCCATGGTGTGCAAGAAAACGCAGCACTCGTGTCGGCACAGGTCTGCGGCACCGAACCGCGAGCGGTTTGCTCCTCGGCTTGCGAAGTCTTGTTCTGGCTGTAAGTGAAGAAGGCATTCGCTTTCCAGTTCTTGTTGATCGCATAGGCCGCATCCAGGCCGACCAGGCCGGTTTTTCCGTTCAGCAGACCCATCTGTGTCAACGCGTATCCTGGCACTTGCGTCTGCGCCGGCCCCACCAGAGTTGACGGGTACTTGTCGTTCCCATACTCGTAATAGGCCTGAAGAGAGAGTGGCGCGATCGGGTTCCAGTCCACCATCAGTTTCACCGTATCGCGGGTGCGATCGCCCCACTGAAGCGGCGACGTCACGTTGGTGGCGGTCGGGAAGGTGGCGCCTGAGGTTGGCAACAATCCCACCGGAGCCAGACTCCATGCGCCGCCGGTGCGCGATGCATGCGCCAGCGTGACCGATCCATTGAGTGTTTCGCTCATGGACTTACGCAAGGCGACACTTAGCGTGTTTTCGTGAACCTGGTCGCGCCAGGTCGTCTCGTTGTCCGCGGGTAGCAGCGGTGGCGGCGTCTCCGTCTCATCGTACTTGAAGGAGCCTGTCAGGCGGTAACCCTCCGCCAGGCGATAGCCCAGTTCCAGTTTGCCATTATTGGTCTTTTCGGAATTCTGCACGTTATAAGCGCCGGTGGTGTACGCTAGTTGCGGTGTCTTATCGTTACGGTTTTCATAGCGCCAGGACGCCAACAGGTCCAGGTCTTTGGCAAGACGCGATGTGACATTGACGGCGGCCGAGGTAGTATCAACTTCCCCCCCGAGATTGCCGTTGGTAATACCCGGTGCGTAGATCACGCCAGTCGGATTAAAAACGCCGACTCCACCGGGACCGGCGGAGATGCCAGGAATAAAGGGGCTATTCTGAACCGTCTGCCCTGTCGTCAGCTTGAAATTGGCGTGAGTGCGGTCGCTAAAGCTGTAGGCGCCATCCACGTACAATTGCTGGAAGTGGTTGTCGGGGGGCAGCGAAATCCAAGGCACCGAACTCGCAGCCATGGTGCTGTAGACTGCGGAGGTTGGGTTTGTTATCGCGGATAAACTTCCATCGGCGCCAGGCGTGATATTGAGCGCGTGATTGGCATTGGTGAAGAAGCTGCCGTAATACCCGGCACTAAGTTGGAAGGTCTTGGTGAAGTAATCAACGCTTGCGGAAATCTGCGAGTGCTTATAGTCCTCCGGTTGCGGCGCAAAGTATTGTGTAGCGTAAGCCAGGCCCGTTATGGCCGAGTTCACCGGCGTTACCGCCCCATTTGTGTTTGCAGTAGTCAGTCCAGTCCGGGAACCGGCCTCGGAACCGGACATGATTTCCCCTGACTTGTTCTCGTTCTTGATCGAAAAATTGAACTTGAAGTTGTCGGAGAGGAATTTGCTGGCCGATAGCGTGGTCGCGGTGCGCTCAAGCGAGAGGCTGCTTTCAGGGCCAAGGCCCTGATACGACATGAAATCCTGGTTGAGGTTGAGCGAACCGCTACCGACGCCGCCGACCTTGGTGTTGATCGTGTAGGGTGAATACTTCGTGATCTCATTGTAGTCGAGACCGACCCGCCAATCGCCCTGCTTTTCGTAGGAAATTCCAAATTCCTGAATTCCCGGAATGCCGAGATCACGCGCCTGAATCTTCAGCCAGTCGCCGTTCGCGTCCCGGTTGACGACGTTGGCGTCCACACTGTAATCGGCGCCGGATTGATTGATGCCGGAGTAATAGCGATAGAGCGGATTGACCCGGTTCAGATCCTGGACGTGTATCGACACGTCGCTGGTATTCGGGTTGGTCAAATCTTGCACCTCGTCGGCCAAGGCGGCTCCCGCCGGAAAGGCGAGTGCCACAGCGATGGCGATGGAGGAGCGGCGTAAAACAAAATGTGTATTTTTCATGTTTTTCTCCCTATTCCTAACGCCACAGAGCGCTTGAGTTGGCCGAGTTCCCCGGATTGTTGCTACCGTGAATTTCCGTGTGGCAATTCATGCACGAAAGCCCCTGGGTCTTGCCGACCGACGTATTGGTATTCCAGTTGTTGGTAGGCGTCGTGGACGTGGCGCCGGTGCCTATCAATTTGCCGGCTGCGTTATACCTGGTATTGACACCATTGGAAATCGCGCCGGGGATATTCCCAAGATGGCTGCTCGGATCGTGGCAGTCGAGACAAAGGAACGGCGCCCTGGTCTTCAGCATGTAATCGGCGGTGGTGCCGTGCGGATTGTGGCAAAGACCGCAGTCTTGCGTGACAGGCTGGTGGCTCCATAGGAAGGGTCCGCGCTTCTCTGCATGACACATGAAGCAGGTATCGTTGACGGTATCCTTGCGCAGCAGTTTTTTGCCCATCGTGCCGTGCGGATTGTGGCAGTCGGAGCAGGTCATCTTGCCTTCCGGAATCGGATGGTGCGAAGGTTTTTCCGACAACGCGCGCTGCTCTTTGTGGCAAGCGAAGCACACTTCAGCCTGCGCGCGCTTGTCGCGCACCTGATCGTGTTCGGTATGGATCTGATGGCACGAAGTACAGGCGACATCTGCCATTTGGTGCGCGCTGCCGGCCCAATGCATGCGGTCGGAATCCTTCTGGTGGCAACTCAGGCAAGCCTCGTTGCGCGCATGTGCTTCGGTCTTGGTCATCTTGCCGAACACCACGTCCGGTTTCGGTGGCTTGGCGTTCCCCTTGTAATCCACATGCGCATTGCTGTCGCCATGGCAACTGGTGCAGGTCGGCGTGCGTTTGTCGGCCAGCGTCCCATGCTTGGTCTTGCCAATCGTCAGCGCCTTGCCCCTGGCATCGGATTCGTCATGGCATTGCGTGCATCTGGCGTCACCCTTCAAAACCAAATCATGCGGCGCCGCTTTCACGTCGTCGGAGTTGGGCGTATCGGCCGCTCGTGCGGAAGAAATACCCCCTCCCACCGAAACAACAATCGCGCATAAGGCCAGTAGCCATCGATAATTTTTCATGTTCTCTTTCCCTTCTTCCAGTTTCGCGTAATCTCTTGGAGCTTGCCAAAAGCGGCGCCCCCACTCAACTCTGTCTACTGCGCTAAAATCCAATGCACCAAATTCAATATCTGCGCCTTATCCTTGGTGTCGATGATCTTGTGTTCTTTTTCGGTGCCGTCATCGAGCTTGACCTTAGGCCCGGTGGTGATTTGCTTAATGATGTCTCTCTCGCCTTCGGCTTCCTTGCCTTTGTACTTGGCGGCGGTCTTCTTGTACGACGGCCCCTTCTTGGGCTTGTCGATCGAGTGGCACTTGAAACAGTCGTTATCTTGGGCCAGGTCTTTGGCGGCTTCCGCATCGACGGCCGCCAACACGCTCGATGAAAACATCAGAGCAATGGCGCCGGCCGCTGCGAGGGCCAGTGCTGAACGAGGGATGAAAGTCATTTTTTTTCCTTCCGGTTTGTTGGGTCGAGCTGCCACATGGCAACTGTAACCAAGTGTTAAAGCCCATACAATCGGCGGGGGATTAAAGTAACAGAGCGAAATTTCCTAAAATAACAGTAAGAAATTTCCTATCGTCTTGTGGGGTTTCATAGATGCCTCATAGATAACCCGGTCTCCCGGATGATGTTCGTCACACTGCGCGGGGCATTCGCCGGCATCGGGGCTCTGAATTTTGAGAACAAAGGAATTGACCGCATTGCCGGCGGCGGATCGCAACCTGCGGTTTCGCATGCCGGCGTGTCGCGTTTTTTCGTCGCTATTCACCCTCTTTTTAAATTCCCTTCCAAGCCGCCCCGGTTAGGTACGCTTCGCCATGCATTGACGTCCGAGTCCGCGGCAGGCCGTCGAACTGTCCAAATTGTCGGATTTGTGCAACGCTGAACGCTGCAAATTGCGGGTTTTATGCAAAATTGATCCAAATCAAAAGGTAGATGAGGCTTTTCGATCAATGTGCATCCTATTGAAGAAATTGTTCAGAAAAAATAATTGCGCATATATCTATGCCTGCTCGTAGCGCGGCGAGAAGACTCACCGCGCGTTGATTTACCCTGCCGGGATCGGGAGGGTTGAGGGGTGTTTAGTGTTTCGATCGATTAATCTTAGGAACATCCGGCGGCCGAGCCCGTCAGTGGCAGCAGTGTTCATGCTGTCCTTTGTGATGATCCTGCTGACCCTGATCGCGGCCGCGGCCGCGATTCTGGACCTGCGCCAGCGCGACCTGACCCATGCCAAACGCGAAATTGTCAGTCTGAGCGGAATTTTATCCGATCAGACGGCCCGCACCTTCGAAGGGGTGGCATTGACAATGCGAGGCGCCCGCGAGCGCCTTTCCGATAATATCGGCCGCGACCTCGAACTCGATAGCGTTCCGGTCCACTTGCTGCTGCAGACACGCCTGGTCGGACTGCCGCAGGTGAAATCCATTTTTGTCGTCGACAGCCGCGGCAATGCAGTCAATTCGTCGCGCCCGAATTTCACTCCCGGCATCTCGGTGGCGGACCGTGATTTTTTTCTTCATTTCATGAATGGGGGGAGCGACGATCTGTTTATCAGCCTGCCGCAGAAAACGCTCACTGACGGCCAGTGGACGTACTTCGCGAGCGTCCGTCTGCTTGACGCCGCAGGCCGGTTCCGGGGAGTGCTGGCGGCATCCATCCGCATCGATTATTTTGAATCCCTGTATGACAGCATCGGTCCGGATTTGGCTGGTCGAATCCAGCTGCTCAATCGCGAAGGGGTTCTGCTGTCCGGCAAGCCTCATGACAACGAAATGTTGGGCGCGCTAGTCGGGAATCCGGCCTCCTTGGCGCAATTGCGCACCCAACCGGCAGATGGCGTGATAGAGGTCAGAGAAGAGTCGGCGCAGGGAGCGCGCTACGTCGCCTACCGCCAAGTAGCGACGTACCCGTTGGTGATCAGTGTGGCAGTCGATGAAGATGAGGCGTTGACCTCGTGGCGGCATATCGTGCGTCCGATCGTCGCGGCGGTCGTGCTGATTCTGTTGATGGTGTCGGTGACGGCCTTTCTGATCATCAGAAATCTGCTGCGCAAAGACATGTTGGCGGCAGCGCTGAAGGAGAGCGACGAACAGATCCGGTACATGGTTCAATCGGTCAGAGATGCCATCGTGACCATGAATTCCGCTAAACGCGTCGTCCTTTTTAATAGCTCCGCAGAGAGGATGTTCGGCATTCGGGCCGAGGATGCGATAGGCAGGGATGTGGAAGAGCTGCTATCCCGCTGCCTGCCGCCATCGCTGCTGGCGAACCTGTTGTGCAATCTGGAGCAAGGCTGGCGCTCGCCCGCCGTGACTGTTCCCGGCATCATCGAGTTGGAGCGGGATGAGCATGAATTTCCGGTCGAATTGAGCTTATCGACGACCAAGTTCCGCGGTGAAACGCTGCTCATCGCCGTGTTCCGCGATCTGACCGAACGCCGGCGTGCCGAGCGCGAATTGTTTGAGTCCAACCGTCAACTCCAGGCGCTGTCGGCGTCGCTGCAAAATGTGCGCGAGGAAGAGCGGGTACGGATTGCGCGGGAATTGCACGATGAGCTTGGTCAGTTGCTCACCGGCATCCGGATGGAGGTGTCGTGGCTCGGCGGACGCCTGCTGCCCGAGCAGCAGACGTTGATCACCAAGGTCGCCTCGATCAAGGGGCAGATCGACCAGACTATCGCGTCGGTGCGCCGCATTTCCTCGGAACTGCGGCCGCTGGTGCTTGACGATCTCGGGTTCGCTGCGGCAGCCGGTTGGTATGTCGATCAGTTCTCCGCACGGACCGGCTTGGAAGTGGCGCTGATTCTTTCCGCCGACGATCCGGAACAAGGAGGCGCGGTGGCGACTGCGCTGTTCCGGGTGCTGCAAGAGTCGCTGACCAATGTCGCCCGGCATGCATCGGCGGCCAAGGTTGAAGTCCGGTTATGTTATTTCAATGAGGAGTGGTCTTTGTCCATCAAAGATGACGGCGTCGGCTTCGTGCAGGATTCCGGCAGGCGGGGCGGCATCGGTCTGGGTCTGGTCGGGATGCGCGAACGCGTCCAGATTCTGGGCGGACGTTTTCACGTGACGACCGCTCCGGGAGAAGGTACGTTGATCAAAGTCGTTATTCGGGCGGAAAAAACATGGGAAGGTAATGATGAAAAAATTTAAGGTTCTATTGGCGGACGATCACGCCATCATTCGCGACGGGCTGAAACAAATTCTGGCCGAGACGGAAGATCTCGCCGTTGGCGGAGAAGCGGCCAACGGCGGAGAAGTCATGCAACAAGTGCGCACGGCCGACTGGGACGTGCTGGTTCTCGATATTTCCATGCCTGGACGCAACGGCCTGGAACTGATTCGCATGATCAAGGACGAGAAACCCGACCTGCCGATTCTGATCCTCAGCATGCATCATGAAGAACAGTACGCGGTACGCGCGTTGCACGCCGGCGCTTCCGGCTACCTGACCAAGGAAAGCGATAGCGACCTGCTGGTGGCGGCGATCAGGCGGGTGGCCAGCGGCGGCGTGCATATCAGTGACAAAGTGGCGGAATTGATGGTGCGCGGCGTGCAGCCCGCCAATGAGGGTCAGCTTCATAACCTGTTGTCGAACCGGGAATACCAGGTTTTCAACATGCTGGTCACCGGTCAGGGTCTGACGGATATCGCCGGCGAGTTGTGCCTGAGCGTCAAGACCGTCAGCACCCACAAAACCCGCATCCTGCAAAAAATGAACCTGACCAACTTTACCGAACTCATTCACTACGCCATTTCCCACCAGTTGGCTGAAACGGCTTAACGTTGAAACCCAACAATAGGAAATTTCCTACAGCTGTTTTAATCCCACGCCGATAGTACGGAGATTCGCACTGCGCTACACTGCTCGCAGGCCAGATTGCATTGAATAGATTCGGCATAATTGCATATTTTTGATACAGAAAGAAAATGAAATGAAACTCCGTTTTAAATACACTTCCCTGCTTGCCGCCACTGCGGCGCTGCTCCTTGTTTCGCCGTTGGTTCAGGCAGTCGATGCTGAAGCCGCCAAGGCGCTGGCCAGGCAAAACAACTGCTTCAAGTGTCACTCTGTCGAGAAAGACAAGGACGGCCCGGCCTATAAGAAGGTCGCTGAAAAATTCAAGGGTAAGCCTGACGCCGAAGCGCGTCTGATCAACCATATCACGTCAGGTGAAAAGGCCAAGTTCCCGGACGGCCATGAGGAAGAACACAAGATCGTCAAGACCTCGCCGCCGAAGGACATGGAACAGATCAAGAACCTCGTTCAATGGATATTGGCCCAATAGTTTTTTCTGCAGGATTACGCCGTTCACTAGGGAAATTGGAGGAAATGATGAAAATACTTATAAAGCTTATGGTCGTTCTGGCGCTGTTCGCCGGGTCAGTAGCTCAGGCTGCCGACAAGCAAAATCTGCCGGATATGGGTCCGGCTGCAAAACCGGTCACGTCTGCCGCTGAATCCAAAAGCAAAGATGCACTTTGCACGCGCTGCCACGATGAATCCGAGTCAGTGCCCGTTTTGTCGATCTACAAGACCCGTCACGGCGTCAAGGCGGATAGCCGTACCCCGACTTGCCAATCGTGTCACGGCGAGAGCACTGCCCACCTGAAGGGCGACGCCAATTCGTCAGTGCGCCCGCGTCCTGATATGGTTTTCGCGAAGAAGACTTACAAGGCGAACGATGCCGCGCAAATAAACGAAACCTGCCTCACCTGCCATAAGAGCGGCCTTCGCCAGCACTGGACCGGTAGCCAGCATGAGAGCAACAATCTTGCCTGCGTTTCCTGCCATAACATCCATACCAGCCAGGACAAGGTATTGAATAAAGTGACGCAGCCGGAAGTCTGCTTTACCTGCCACAAAGACCAACGTGCGCAAACGCACCGGATTTCGACTCACCCATTGGCAGCAG
>PKWO01000033.1 GCA_003132085.1 Oxalobacteraceae bacterium
CGCCGATGGCGCACGCGGCGATTCGCATCATCTCCGGCAATTTCATCACCGCCCGGCCGATGGGCGTGATCGACGGCGTCGACCTCGGCTTCACCGGAACGGTCCGTAAAATCGCGGCCGAGACGATCCACTCCATCCTCGGCACCGGCGGCTTGGTGCTCCTGTCGCCGCTGGGTTTTTCACCCACCGGCGAAGCCTTCAACCTGACGATGGAAGACGTCGCCGTGTCGGCAGCGGTTGCGCTGCATGCGGACAAGCTCATTTTCATCAATGAAACGCCGATGTTTCGCGATCTGGCCGGCGCGGAAATCCGCGAGGTATCGTCGCACCAGGCGCAGGCGGTGCTGGATGCGGACTTTTTGCCGCCCGACTCGGCGTTTTACCTGCAGCACGCGATCAAAGCGTGCAACAACGGCGTGCCGCGCGCGCATATCGTGCCGTTTGCAACCGACGGTTCTTCGCTGCTCGAAATCTTCACGCACGACGGCGTCGGCACGATGATCAGCTACGAAAACCTCAGCAGCCTGCGCGAAGCGACGGTCGAGGATGTCGGCGGCATCATTCAATTGATCGAACCGCTGGAAGAGGACGGCACCCTGGTCAAGCGCGGCCGCGAGCTGATCGAACGCGAGATCGAATACTTTTCGGTGCTCGAGCATGACGGCGTGATCTTCGGCTGCGCCGCGCTGTATCCGTTTCCGGCGGAAAAAATGGCCGAGATGGCCTGCCTGACCGTCAATCCCGAGGTGCAGGAACAGGGCGACGGCGAATGCATCCTGCAACATATCGAAAACCGCGCGCGAACCGCCGGCTTCACCAAATTATTCGTCCTGACTCCGCGCAACGTGCACTGGCTGCAGAAGCGCGGCTTCATCCTGTCCACTGTTGAGGCGCTGCCGCAAGACCGGCAGCACATGTACAACTGGCAACGCAAATCGCTGGTGTTGATTAAACAGCTATAACCGCAGCTATAACCGGAAGCCGCAAGCGGCTCCGGCGCAACACACGCCGGCTCATCAGGCGGTTGTGTTTACCACCGTGCCCACCTGCGAATTGCGCGATTTCGCCACTGCGGCGTTCTTCTCGTTCTGCAGATTGGCCGCCGTCGCAACGGCGCTCGATTGCTGGTTGCTGGAGCTTGTCGCACTAGCCACAGTCTGTGCATTGCCGGTTGACGGCGAACTGGTTGCCGACGACGTGCTGGAGGAAGTGCTGGACACTGTGCTGGCGGCGCTCAATTGCGCAATTTGCGTCTCCAGCGCCGCGATTTGCGTAGTCAGCAGTTGCGTCGCCGCCGTATTGGCGGTGCTGCTTGCCGCCGCTTCATCCTGCTGCAATTGCTTTTCGTACGTCGCGAGCTGCTTTTCCAGTGCCGCGATTTGGGAAGTGCTGGTGCTGCTGGCGGTGGAAGCTGTCGTCGATCCGATTGCCGATACCATGTCATGCTCCTTGAATGTTGGTTGATTACAGGCGTCAACTATCGCATGCCTATAGTGTACACTAACGGCACCATCAACGTTAATCTGATGCCATCCAGTGTAAAGACAGGTAAAAATATTGCGTTACAACAACAATAGAAATGCAAGGACAGCTACTTTTTCAATGAAAAATTCCCGTCATTGGCATTCAGCCACGCGTGGCGCGGGACTCCGGCGATCTCGACCGGCCGCGCTATTTCGAAACCTGAAGCGGCATAATTTTCCGGATAGACTCTTAGTTCGCCACGTCGAATCCGAGCGCCATAAGCGCTCTCTCGGCGGCTTGTTGGTCTTGCAACGGATTACCCCCGGAAATACCGATGCCGCCGACCACCTTTCCGGCATCGATAATCCGGTAGCCGCCACCAACCGCTGGTGGATGTCAAAATCCCTCCAGCACGATCTTTCCGTGCGCCCTGCCGCTTTCAATCAGCCGATGGGCGGCGCGCAGGTTCGCTGCGTTGATGGCGCCGAAGTTCGCGCTTATCGTGGTGTGGATGCGACCCGCATCGACCAGATCGGCCACCTCGGCCAGCAGCTTTCCTTGTTCCTCCATGTCGGCAGTCTCAAACATTGACCTGGTGAACATCAACTCCCAATGCAGCGAGATTGATTTTGGTTTCAGCAGCATGACGTCCAGCGACTTCATGTCGTCGATGATTCCGAGACGCCCTTGCGGCTTCAGGCTGTCGATGATCTGTGCGTAGTGCTGCGGCGTGTGCGTCAAGCTGGCCACCAGGTCGACTTCGCCGAAGCCGCCGCTTTTCAATTCGCCGGCAAGCGGTTTTGAATGGTCGATGACGGCGTGCGCGCCCAAATCCAGGCACCATTGACGCGTCTCCGGGCGCGAGGCGGTCGCAACTACCTGCAATCGGGTCAGTTGACGTGCGAGCTGTATCAGGATCGAACCGACGCCGCCTGCTGCGCCGACGATCAGTAAGGTCTGCCCCGCGCCGCCGCCCTTGGCTACGCCGAGCCGGTCGAACAGCAATTCATAGGCCGTGATCGTGGTGAGCGGCAGCGCGGCGGCCTGGGCGTCGTCGAGCGAGGTGGGGGCGAAGGCGGCGATGCGCTCATCGACCACATGCAATTCGCTGTTGGCGCCGGCACGATTGATCGCGCCGGCGTAGTAGACGCGATCACCGATCTTGAAC
>PKWO01000114.1 GCA_003132085.1 Oxalobacteraceae bacterium
TTGAAATGGCCGAACGATGTGCTACGGGACGGCGAGAAAGTATCCGGCATTTTGATCGAGACTGCAGTAGCCAAATCTTCTGCGGGTGCGCAAATGTGGGCGGTGATCGGGGTCGGGATTAATGTTGCGATGCCCGACAGTCTGGCTGCGCAGATCGGCCGGCCGGCAGCCGCTGCGCCAAGCTTGCAGTGGGATCGCAATCGGGTATTGGCGGCCTTGCTCAACGGGTTGGCGGAAGCGCTGGTTTTGTTCGAAGAACAGGGTTTCAAGGCGTTCAGGGTGCGCTGGAATGGTCTGCACGCTTATAGCGGCGAGCAAGTTGTGATTATCGACCGCGGGCAGGTGTTGCATGAGGGAATAGCGGTAGGGGTCGATGACAGCGGGCGCCTGGTGATGAATACTGCGCACGGGCAGATCGCGGTGGTCGCAGGCGACGTGTCGTTGCGCACGCGGGAAGACTGAACATGCTGCTATTGGTCGATGTCGGAAATACCAGGATCAAGTGGGCGTTGGCGGATTGTGCAACGATTGGCGACGCCGATCTCGGGCGGTGGGCGACTTCCGGTTCGGTCGCGCGCGAACAGATTGCGCAACTTGAGGATGTCTGGCGCAACTTGAACATTGCGCGGGCAATATTGACGAATGTGGCCGGACAAGCGATGCGCGACAAGCTGGAACAGATTTTGTCGCGTGCGGTCGATGCCAGGCCGGTGCCGATCGAGTGGTTTGTTTCTTTACCGTCGCTAGCGGGGGTACGCAACGGCTACCGGCAACCGCAACAACTTGGCAGCGATCGGTTCGCGTCGGCGATCGGTGCACATGCATTATTTCCGGATCGAACGTTGATTATCGCCACGTGCGGTACCGCGACCACGATTGACGCGGTAACGGCTGACGGCGTGTTTACCGGCGGGATGATTTTGCCCGGTTTGAATTTGATGGCGAGTTCGTTAGCCCGGAATACCGCGCAGTTGCCCGAGGTGTTGCAGCACAGCGAGCGATTGGCGCCCTTTGCCGACAATACCGAGGAAGCGATAATCAGCGGCTGTATCGCGGCCCAGGTTGGCGCAATTGAGCGTGCGTTCGCCTACGTGCGCTTGGGCGCAGACGAATCCGCACAATGCATTGTGTCGGGCGGCGCTGCCGCCTCGATTGCATCCCATCTGGCGATACCCTACACCCCTGTGGATAATCTGGTGCTGATCGGTTTGCAAGCGGTCGCCCGGCAATATTACGATATGTCGACATGCTGAAATTTCTTTTCTGGAGCTTGCTGCTCGCCAATGCGGTGTTGTTTGCGTACCAGCGCGGTTACCTCGGCACCTGGATTTCCGATGGACACGAGCCGGCGCGCAGAGCCGCGCAATTCAATCCCGACAAGATAAGGCAGATTCCTGCGAGCGCGATCACGGCTGCGTCGTCGCCGGTTATGGCGAATGCCGCTTTGGCGGAGGGCAAGCCGGAAGTGCTTGCGTGCACGGAAATCGGGAATTTTGACGAGGCGACGGCCAAGCGGTTCGAGGCGCAACTGCTGCCGTTGGCCTTGGGCGACAAATTATCCCAGCACCAGACACAGGAAGCACGCAATATGGTCTACATTCCTTCGCTGGGCAGTAAAGAGGCGGCGGACAAGAAGGCTATCGAACTGCGCCATTTGGGCGTCAGCGATTTTTACGTCATCCAGGAGGCCGGCGAACTGCATTGGGGCATTTCCCTGGGCATATTCAAAACGGAGGACGGCGCGCGCGCGCTGCTTGCTGCCCTGAACTTGAAAGGCGTGCGTAGCGCACGCGTCGGCATCCACAATGTTGGCGCCAACAAGGTGGCGTTTCAAGTGCGCAATCTGGATGCCGAGGCGAGAGCCGGTCTGGACAAGATCACGCTTAAGTTTGCGCATGTCGACACGCGTAATTGCGAGCCGGACCCTGTCGCCGACAACAAGACCGTGGTTCACGCGGCCAAGGAAACTTATCCGCGCGACGCCATTCATTGACCGTTATCCTGCGATTTTTTGCGGGGATCAGGACGGAAGCTGCTGCTTTGCTGCGGCGGAGACCCACGCGCGCAGGCAGGATGGGCATAGGCAGCCGGCGGCGCCGACTTGGGTATGAGCTGGCATTTGATCGAGCGCCAGCGGCGGCAACTGCGTGCACCAACAAGGCTCGGCGCTTGGCTGATCTTGCATGCCGCAGGCAAACGGTGCGCCGCAGCGGCCGCAGGTACTCATTTCGCGTCGTGTCCGGGTGCAGAATCGTCCGGAATCGTCAATTGCCGCATCGCGCGCCGCAGCAGGGCCATTTGACCGCCAAAATTGCGGCAGGCATCGCACACGACCAAGTGCATGCGCATGCGCATGCGTTCGACCAGCGACAAATCGCGGTCTAGCCCCTCCGACACCAGGCGGTGTACTTCTCTACAGGTAGGTTTCAGTCCCATATGGCCGTTTTTTCATCCAGGCTGATTGCCGAACCAGTTCAAATCGAGGCATTCGCGCAGTTTAATCCGTGCGCGATACAGCATGACCCAAGCATTAGACGTGGAGACGCCCAATTCCTTACATATTTCGTCGGTTTCCAATTCCAGCCATTCACGCATCATGAAAATACGCGCTGTTTTGGCCGGAAGCTTTTCCAGGCAAATTTCCATTATTCTGAAGAAATCTTTTTGCTCCAACGTGGCATCCGGATCGCCCCATTGGCGCGGCATTTGATGGGTATGGCCATCGGCTTTGAACAATGCATCAATGACATCGTCCTCCGACTGGTCTTCCATGGTCTCAATTTGACGCACGCGCTTGGAAGCGCGCATGACGTCGATGATTTTGTGTTTCATGATGCCGGTTACATAGGTGCGCAATGATGACTGTTCGGCAAAACGCTCCGGCTTTTCCAGNNTCCTGCACCACATCTTCCGCCGTCGCATTGTCGCGCAACTGTAGCACTGCAAAGCGAAGCAGGGCCGGACGCAGGACATCGAGTTGTATATGCAGGGAATCGATCATTATGCCATCGTAAAAATGTATGCATCAGACTAACGGATAGTGGCCGGAAATACAAGGCGGCCCGAATGTGTCAAACCGGCCACAACCGGCCGGTCAAGCGCCAGTGTAATCTGATGCAGATTCATCAACATTTCGGAAAAGTTCTTATGCCCGTATCCTTGACTTTGGCAAAGTCCTTACATTATAGTAAGGCATGGATCCAATCGAAAGGATTAAGATGTCAACCGCAATGGTAACTTCCAAGGGGCAAATTACGATCCCTGCTGCTGTCCGTGCCTCTCTGGGTCTTGAAGCCGGTAGCCGGGTTGAGTTTGTCGAAACCGAAAAGGGCAAATTTGCTATCGTCCCTGCCACTAGCCCGGTACAGGCGTTAAAAGGGATGTTGCGTAAGCCAAGTTCACCCGTGACGATCGGACAAATGAACAAGGCGATTGCCGCGCAGGGAGCCAAAGCACGATGATCGGCCTTGATACCAACGTGCTGGTGCGATATATCGCTCAAGATGACGCGAAGCAGTCGCCCAAGGCAACCACCCTCATCAACTCGCTATCGAACGAGAAACCGGGGTTCATCACGCTAGTGTCGCTCGTTGAGCTGGTGTGGGTGATGCAAAGTTGCTACAGCGCGAGCAAGGATGAAATTGTGGCAATTCTTGAGAAGTTGCTTCGCACTCAAGAATTGCTGGTTGAAAACGCTGAAACGGCAATCAAGGCGCTCAATATCTTTGCCGGGTCGAAAGCCGATTTTTCGGATTGCCTGATTGAGCGATCGGCAAACAAGGCCGGTTGCGACTATACCGTATCGTTCGACGGTAATGCGATCAAGACTGCAGGCATGCGGCCTGTGGGCTGAAGAGATTTATTGTGCGCTTGCGCCCCGCACTGGCCGGAAGCCAGTTTAAGTATCAGGAATAATATATGAAATGTCAATCATTTGGCGATCCAAATTGCACTGTCGCTTTGCCAGCGTCGTTGACTATCTACTATGCCAAAAATTCTTCTATCTACCATGCCGAATACTCTCAAATTTGAATCAGGTCAGCCGACAATACTAGAACCGTCATACATCGAGGAATTCGGGAAACATCATGGCCATATTGAAGGAGTCAAGGCAGTACGTATCAATGAAGATCACCGACTTTTCTGGAAGGAGAATTTGGTGGGTTTCGAATCTACTGTCTTACTGCCCACGCAAGACCTGAAGTAATCCCTGATTCGGTTCGGCGAATAACTGAAGAGCTTTTCATCGCGAAGCTTCGCCTCGAATTGGTGCCAAACGAAGTGACTGAGCACGAGGTTGTTTTTCTCGCCCCAATCCTTCCATACCGTGATGTAAAGGCTGCTATATATGGACTTTACCCAGACTCGTTTGCATTCGAGGGACACACAGGGGGAAGGGAAACATTCATTTGTGATCTCACGTTCTTGACGCAGTACGCGAAGAACTCCCCACCTATTCCCTTGAATGTTCGCTATGTTGGGATCGCCAAGGCACCAAATCGCGAAGCACAACACAGGTTGGGTGAGGGGCACGAGAAGTTACAGGCACTTCTTGCCGAGCAAGTACGTAGGCCAAGCCGGCGAACAGTCTCAATAGTCCTGTACAGACCGTCGGAGTTGGAACCACCACTAATGCCATTTCCCACAGTTATCGAAACGATTGAAGCAACGATGATTCAGTATTTCAAGCCTAGCCCACTCAATATCAGGAGCGTAAATTTTCCCAATGATTCCCCTGAATTGGTTAAAAGAATCAGAGAAACAGGCGCTGAGTACGTTGTCAATGAATTGGAATCCCCTAAAGGTACGCTCCTGCATTCTGAATGCATAAAACCGTCTTTCCTTCATCAAATCGAAGTGCAGCTTTCATGAGATCGGCCATTTAATTTAACCAGTCCGTCAACCTAGCGCCAAAATGCTGCGCATCTTATTGCCCGATGCTTCGCTCCGGAGGAAGGCTATCCGGCTTTAGGTGTATCCAGCCATCGTGGAGTGGTAATCCCCCCTGAAAAAAG
>PKWO01000051.1 GCA_003132085.1 Oxalobacteraceae bacterium
ATCGGCAGGTACATGGCAATGACCAAGCCGCCGATCAACACCCCCAGAATGACCATGATCATCGGTTCCATCAGACTGGACAAGGATTCCACCGCTTCATCCACTTCATCTTCGTAAAAATCGGCGACCTTTCCTAGCATTTGATCGAGCGCGCCGGATTCTTCGCCAATCGAGACCATTTGCGTCACCATGCTGGGGAAGACATCGGAATTTTGCATGGCCGCGGTTAGGCTGGTCCCGGTGCTGACTTCGGTTTGAATCCTTCTGGTCGCATCCAGGTAGACAAAGTTGCCGGCGGCACCGCCGACGGAATCAAGTGATTCAACCAGCGGAACGCCGGCAGCAAACATGGTCGCCAATGTTCGGGTCCAACGGGCAATAGTAGCTTTTTTGATAACTTCACCAAAGACTGGCACTTTGAGCAGGATGGTATCCATCGTGCGTTGCATTTTTTCCGAGCGTTTCCAAGCCTGAAAGAAAAAATACAGTGCGGCACCAATACCGCCAAATATCAGCCACCACCATTTCACAAAGAAGTCTGAGATTCCCATAACGATCAGGGTCGGTGCCGGCAAATCTGCCCCAAAACTGGTAAATACGCTTTTGAACGCCGGTACTACCCAAATCATGATCACCGCAGTGACGACAAAGGCCACCACCAGGATTGAAATCGGGTAAAACATAGCCGATTTTATTTTCCCCTTGATAGCGATAGTCTTTTCTTTGTAGATTGCCAGGCGGGTCAGCAAGTCTTCCAAAATACCGGCTTGTTCACCAGCGCCGACCAGATTGCAAAACAGCGCATCGAAATACAATGGAAATTTGCGGAAGGCTTGATTAAGGCTGGTGCCGGTTTCGACGTCGGCTCTGAGATCCTGAATGAGTTTGGACACAGAAGGGTTGGAATGCCCCTTCGCCACGATTTCAAAAGATTGCAGCAAGGGCACGCCGGCTTTCATCATGGTCGCCATTTGCCGTGTAAACAAAGTAATATCCTTTTCGGTAATCTTCTTGCCGCTCGTAAAGGACTTCTTCTTGACTTTTGTGACCAGGATGCCCTGTCTGCGCAATGTCGCGTTGACTGTCGCTTCGCCGCGCGCACGTAGTTCGCCTTTGATGGTTTTGCCGGACTTATCTTTGCCTTCCCAGGCGAAGATGGTTTCCTTCGCCTGATTTGAGGTTGCGACTTTGCGTGCTGCAGTTGCCATACTCACACCCCTTATTCGTTGGTACAGCCGAGTACCTCTTCCAGGCTGGTCAATCCCAGCTTGACTTTCACCAAGCCGGATTCGCGCAGCGATTTCACACCGTCAAGCCTGGCTTGGGCCTCAATTTCAAGGGCGGTGCCGTGTGCCAAAATGATGCGTTCAATATTTTCCGAAATCGGCATGATCTGATAAATACCGAGACGGCCCTTGTAGCCGCTGCCGTTGCAGCGATCACATCCGACCGGCTTGTAAGGCAACCAGGTGCCGTCTAATTCTTCTTCCTTGTAGCCGGCCACAAGCAATACGCTATCGGGAATTACCGTCGTTTGTTTGCAAGTGCACAGTCGGCGGGCCAAGCGCTGAGCGGTAATCAAAATTACCGACGATGCGATGTTAAAAGGCGCAACGCCCATATTCATCAAGCGAGTCAGCGTTGCCGGCGCATCATTGGTGTGCAGCGTAGAAAACACCATATGGCCGGTTTGCGCGGCCTTGATCGCTATATCGGCGGTTTCCAGATCACGAATTTCACCCACCATGATGATGTCCGGATCTTGCCGCAAGAACGCCTTTAATGCGACCGGGAAAGTCAAGCCGGCTCTATCGTTGACATTTACCTGGTTGACGCCGGGTAAATTGATTTCCGCCGGATCTTCGGCAGTCGAAATGTTGATGCCGGGCTTATTGAGAATATTCAAGCAGGTGTAGAGTGACACGGTCTTGCCGGAGCCGGTCGGCCCCGTCACCAGCACCATGCCGTAGGGCTNNCGCTGAATTGCATTCATCAAGGTTTCTTTTTGGTCCGGCTCATAACCAAGCGCCTCAATGCCCATTTGAGCTTGTGTCGCGTCCAGAATACGCATGACGATTTTTTCGCCGAAAAGCGTGGGCAGCGTACTGACGCGAAAATCGATGGAACGGGTTTTCGACATCACCAATTTCATGCGGCCGTCTTGCGGAACGCGTTTCTCTGAAATGTCGAGCTTGGAAATCACCTTGATGCGCGATGCCAGTTTTTCCTTGATCGCCAGCGGCGGTTGCGCAACCTCGCGCAATATACCGTCTACGCGAAAGCGAATTCGGTAGTATTTCTCGAAAGGCTCAAAGTGCAAGTCTGACGCCCCAAGGTTGATTGCGTCCGTCAGGATCTTTTGCAGGAATTTGACAACCGGCGCGTCGTCGATGTCAGCCGCTATCGTTGCATCAGCAGTTGCCGCCAGATCGCTGTCGGCAAAGTCGATATCGAGATCTTCGCCGATCAGTTCGTTGAGGTTTTGCTCAGCCGATTGACCTAGTTTTTCGATGAGCTGCAAGAGCACCGCATGCTCGACGATGACTGGCTCCACCATCAGTTCAGTCTGGAATTTGATCTGGTCCAACGCCTGAGTATTGGTCGGATCGGAGATCGCCACCGAAACCTTGTTGCCGCGCTTGGACAGGGCCAGTACGCGCTGACTCTGCATCAGCTTCGCATCGATAATTTTATCGGGGGCGAAACTTACATTGAAAGCTGAAAAATCAAGTATCGGGTAGCCGAAAGTTTCCGAACAGAATGTCGCGAGCGCGCGCCCGTCTATGCTGCCGCTTTGCAGCAGCACGTCGATAAATGGGCTTTTGTCGGCTGACGCCTTTTTGCTGAGCGCCTCTGCTTGCTGAGCCGACAGATGACCAGCCTGCAGCAACGCACGTGCAAGGCCCGACATAATTGAATTTGATGAGGAGCTAGGGAGGACTGCAGCCATAATTACGTCACTGTTTACGTCGGAAACATCCAAGTAGCATTAGATGATGCCTCCAGGCATCTGATTTGTAAAGGTATTGTGACCGATTGTTACTTCTTGGATGCTGAATCAGCGTGCACCCGCATCCCGGTGGCATTTCTGTTAATTAATTTGACAATCTTGATCGCTTGATGCTGGACCTGTACGATTTCGACGATGCAGTCGGCAATCTTCACGCTTACACTTGCTTCCGGGATGTCTTGTAGCAATTCAAGCAATAGGCCGTTGAGGGTTTTTGGACCATCGAGCGGGAATGTCAAGCCGAGGCGCTTGTTGATGTCGCGTAGCGTTGTCGTGCCTTCAAGCAGGCATTCGCCGTTGCTGTCCCAGCCAAATCCGTCGGCACGCCCGGCGCCAGGCATGGAAGTGGTGAATTCGCCTATCATTT
>PKWO01000030.1 GCA_003132085.1 Oxalobacteraceae bacterium
GGGAAATTGGGATTGTTTCTTTAGCGAATTGATCCATTGGCGGTTCGGTTGGTCATTAACTGAGGGTGGACTAACAAGCCCGTGCTGTCGGCAAAGGCAGAAAGCATCGAATCGGTAATTTTAACATGCCGGGCCTGCCATCCCATCGTTTTCGGCGGTTGAGCGAGCACCTTGGATGGTGGATTTAGGCGCCGTCAGGAAAAAATATGCTTAAATGGCGGATAAATATTTGACAACATTTTTTCCTCCCGCTTTCCGAGATCACTCATGCTTAAAACGTTTGCCTTTAGTCTTGTCGTCGGCACTTCAACTGCTGTCGCCGCCGCATTTGCGCAAACCGCAACCGATGTGGCTGCCCAAACCCCTCATAGCGCCTATGTTCAGGACGGACGTGGCGTCATTGTCCGCAGCGGATCAGGCCTTTGCTGGCGCACCAGTTACTGGACGCCGGCCGACGCGGTGCTGGGCTGCGACGGCGATCTGGCGCCGCCCGTGGTCAGTCCCATTGCGCCACCTATCGTGTCGTCGGCTCCAAAAACCGCCGCACCTATCGCGCCGGCACCGGTCCGTTGCGATTTCGTGATGACGCTGGAAAGCGATCAAACATTCAGCTTCAACAGCGCCAACCTGAGTACTGCCGCGAAACGAAGGATCGATACCGAATTGCGCGGCAAGCTGGCAGCCTGCGCAGCAATCGACAGTATCGTCGTCACCGGCTATACGGACCGGCTGGGGCCGGACGCCTATAATCAAAAGCTATCGGTAAAGCGGGCGGAAACAATCGCCGCTTACCTGAAGAACGCGGGTGTCACGGCACCAATCGATAGGCGGGGCATGGGCAACGCACAGGCGGTTAAAGCATGCGCTGGCATTGCGGCGGGTAAAAAGCTGATCGAATGCCTCGCCCCGAATCGTCGCGTGGTTATCGAAGTATATGGCGCATCACGTTAATGCAGATTCGGTCGATGCCCGGCAATAAATAAATTTGCCGAATCGCAAATGTTAGTTCCCGGCAATAATCGTTGCAAATTAACAACATTCGTTGCGATTATACAACAACTTGTCAAAAACATCGCTTAGTCTATTTGGCAACCCGCACCACAGGTGAGCATGTGGCAAAATGGTGGTGAATTATTATCTTGTTGCGTGTAACCAATCTGTTATATAGCAGTATTGCACAAGTGATATCATCCAATTTGGAGTGATCAACTTTTTGCGCAGTTAGTCTGCGGGCATCTGAACCTAGAGGAAAAATATGAACAAATTAGCAAAACTCGTCCTTGCTGCGTCGGCAGTTGTTATCACCTTTTCAGCACAAGCTTACGACGACATCAAAGCAAATACGCCATACAGCGCCTATGTACAAGACGGACGCGGCGTCATCGTCCGCGACCCGTTCGGTCTGTGCTGGCATACCAATTACTGGACACCGGCAGATGCAGTGCCAGGCTGCGACGGCGAAATAGCCAAAGCGGCGCCTGCTCCCGAGCCGACTCCTGCTCCAACACCTGCCCCAGCACCTACTCCAGCACCTAAGGTAGTTCCTGCTCCGGTTTCCGAAAAAGTTACGTTCGCAGCCGATGCTTTCTTCGACTTCGACAAATCTGTCCTGAAGCCGGAAGGCAAGGCCAAGCTGGATGACCTGACGTCGAAATTGCAGGGCATGAATCTGGAAGTCATCATTGCAGTCGGCCATACGGACTGGATCGGTAGCGATGCCTACAATCAAAAATTGTCGGTTCGCCGCGCTGAATCGGTCAAGGCATACCTGATCTCCAAGGGTGTCGAAGCCAACCGTGTGTACACCGAAGGCAAAGGCAAGAAACAACCTATCGCAAATAACAAGACTGCTGAAGGCCGTGCAAAGAACCGTCGCGTCGAAATCGAAGTGGTCGGTACCCGCACTACCAATCAGTAAATTCTGCTGATCTTGAAACCCCGCTGCGGCGGGGTTTTTTTTATGGTTTTTTTATGATTTTTTTTATGCCGGATGCGCCAACGATTTTAAGGTTATCATTTACCCCATGAATGCCGATCCGTTAGAACTGCAAAAATTCAGCGACCTTGCACACCGCTGGTGGGACCCCACTTCCGAGTTCCGCCCACTCCATGAAATCAATCCACTCCGGCTGGAATGGATTAATGCCCGCGCCCCGCTACGCGACAAGACCGTGCTGGACATCGGCTGCGGCGGCGGCATCCTGTCGGAAAGCATGGCAAAAAAAGGCGCCAAGGTCACCGGCATCGACCTGTCTGAAAAAGCCCTTAAAGTGGCCGATTTGCACAGCCTGGAGACCGGCATCGCCGTCCGCTATGAAATGATTGCCGCCGAAGAACTGGCAGAACGCGAGCCGGGCCATTATGACGTCGTCACCTGCATGGAAATGCTCGAACATGTGCCCGACCCCGCGGCCATCGTGCTAGCCTGCGCCAAGCTGGTAAAACCCGGCGGCCACGTATTCTTTTCGACGCTCAACCGCAATCCGAAATCCTACCTGTTCGCTGTCATTGGGGCGGAATACCTGTTACGCATGCTGCCCAGGGGAACGCATGACTACACCAAGTTCATCACCCCGGCCGAACTGGCGCAATTCATCCGCAATGCCGGTTTAAACGTCGACGCGCTAAAAGGCATGAGCTACAACCCGCTGACACAGATTTATTCGTTGAACCAGGACACCAGCGTCAATTACCTGGTCGCATCCACCCGCCCCGCATAGCACTCTGCCGCCAGGTTTCACC
>PKWO01000318.1:0-2894 GCA_003132085.1 Oxalobacteraceae bacterium
GCATCCACCCCAAGAAGGACGAAGACGGCCACGCTGAGGCTGACCAGTTGTTTATCGATCCGGTCGAGTGCATTGACTGCGGTGCATGCGTCCCTGCCTGTCCCGTCTCTGCTATCTTTGCGCTGGACGACCTGCCGGAGAAGTGGGCCAGCTTTGCCGAGAAGAACGCCAAGCACTTCGGCCGTTAAGCTGTTTACGGCTGAGCATATGGCTTGAGCATTCCCTCAACGCGCATCCCGTCAGGCGGGATGCGCGTTTGTGTTTGTGCGACAGCAGAGGGCGCTGCCTCTGGCGGCCGGGGAAGAGTGCGAAGATAGTAGACGCATGAGCGTGCTGAACTCCGAAGCCGTGGTTTTGCGCACCTGGCCAGTCCAGGAGGCCGACCTGATCGTGAGTTTTTTTACGCGCGATTACGGGCGTATGCGGGGCGTGGCAAAGTCGGCGCTCAAGAGCCGCAAGCGGTTCGGCGGTGCTCTGGAGCCGATGACCTTGGTGCGCGCCTGGTTTGCCGAGCGGCCGGGGCAGGAGTTGGTTCGCCTGGATCAACTTGAAATCGTCCGCTCACCGCTTTCGGATCCCGTCGATCTTGTACGCATATCGGTGCTGAGCTTCTTTGCCGAGTTGCTGGATGAGGCGCTCCCGGAGCACGATCCCCAGGAGACCGTTTTCCGCCTGTTGGTAGCCGTGTTGGAGCAGACCACGGTCGAGCAGCCGTGGATGCCGTTAACCTACTTTCAGCTCTGGATGACGCGGCTGATGGGGCTGTTGCCGGAGATCGGTCACTGCACGGCCTGCGGTGAGGCGATTGTTGCCGGGCAGGCCAGCTTTAACACGCTGGGTGACGGCCTCTTCTGCCCCGTGCATCGCAACGGCAACGCCAGTGGGCTTTGCGCCGACTCCTGGCAACTGGCGCAGCGAATGTTGCGGGCGCCGGTTTCGGCCTTTGCCGCTGAAGCCTGGCCCCGGCGGCGAGGAGAGGATCTGCGCCGTTTCACGCTTCAGGCCCTGGAGCGCCATCTGGAGCGCAGGCTGCGCTCGGCCGAGGCGCTGGCGCGGCTGGGAAGCTGATTGATACTGCAAGGCTGATAAAATCTATTGAGTCCCATGAAGAGAGAGTTGCCCGTGTCCTTATCCCAGGTTTTGTCCCAACCGAAAACCACTCCGCTCACCTTTCAAGAGCTTTTGTTTCGCTTGCAAGGCTTTTGGGCGGAACGCGGCTGTGTGCTGCAGCAGCCCTTTGACGTGGAGGTCGGCGCGGGAACCATGGCGCCGGAGACTTTCCTGCGCGTGCTGGGGCCCAAGCCCTACAGGGTCGGTTATGCGCAGCCCTCGCGGCGGCCGGCCGACGGGCGCTATGGCGAGAACCCCAACCGCCTCCAGCATTACTATCAATACCAAGTGGTATTGAAACCCGCGCCGGAAAATATTCTGGATCTTTATCTCGGTTCGCTGCAAGCGCTCGGGTTGAATTTGCAGCAAAACGATGTTCGCTTTGTCGAAGACGATTGGGAAAATCCAACGCTGGGCGCCTGGGGGCTGGGCTGGGAGGTATGGTTAAACGGCATGGAAGTCACGCAATTCACGTATTTCCAGCAAGTCGGCGGCCTCGATTGCAAACCGATACTGGGTGAAATCACGTATGGCATCGAACGCCTGGCGATGTATCTGCAGGGTGTTGAAAACGTCTACGACCTGGTGTGGACCGAATGGGAAGAGCATGGCGTCAAGAAACAGCTTACCTACCGCGATGTGTTCCATCAGAATGAAGTCGAGCAATCAACCTATAACTTCGAATATTCAAACACCGAATTCCTGTTCTCGCTGTTCGGCAACTATGAATCGGAAGCCAAACGTCTGCTGGAGATACCGTTGGCGCTGCCGGCCTACGAAATGATCCTGAAGGCCGCGCATACCTTCAATATGCTGGACGCGCGGGGCGCAATATCGGTGACTGAGCGCGCCGCCTACATCGGGCGCATTCGCAACCTGTCGCGTGCGGTGGCGCAAGCTTATTTTGCCGCGCGCGAGGCACTCGGCTTCCCGATGTGCGGCGATTTCCGCAGTGCGGCCTGAGGATGCGTCGCGCCGGATTATCCGATATGAAGTTGCCCCAGTTAGTTACCCAAATAAGTTACGCAAATAAGTTATGCCAATGAGTTACCCATATAAGTTACCCACATGAGTCAAACACTATTAGTCGAACTCCTGACCGAAGAGCTGCCGCCGAAAGCGCTGGCGAAACTGAGTGACGCGTTCACGGCCGGCATCGTCGGCGGGTTAAAGTCGCGCAATTTCCTGGAAGACGACGCCATGGCGACTTCCTATGCGACACCGCGCCGCCTGGCGGTGTCGATCACCAAAGTGCGTGCCGGCTCACCCGACAAATCGATCCGCGAAAAGCTTCTGCCGGTAACTGTCGCACTGGACGCCAACGGCAACCCGAGTGCGCCACTGACCAAGAAACTTGCTGCCATGGCGCAAACGATCAAGGTTGGCGAAATCCGGTTGAGCGAACTGGAACGGGCACCGGATGGCAAGGCCGACAGTTTTTTTTACACCTATACCGCCGCCGGTTCGGCGCTGCATCTAGGCCTGCAGGCGGCGCTGGAAGAAAGTATCGGCAAGCTGCCGATTCCCAAAGTGATGAGTTACCAGCGGCCGGATGGCGAGACGGTGCAATTCGTCCGTCCGGTGCACAAGCTGACCGCGCTGCACGGCAGCGATGTCGTGCCGATAGCCATTCTCGGCCTTGCGGCGGGACGGGTCACGCTTGGCCATCGCTTCATGTCGCGTGGTGAATTGTCGATCGAACATGCCGACGATTATGCCGCGCTGCTCGAAACGCAGGGGAAAGTCATCGCCGGCGCCGCTTCGCGCAAGGAAAAAATCCGCGC
>PKWO01000318.1:2927-3078 GCA_003132085.1 Oxalobacteraceae bacterium
ACCAGAAGTATTTCGCGCTGACCGACGCGGCCGGCCGCCTGCGTTCGCGCTTTCTGATTGTGTCGAATCTCGAAACCAGTGATCCGCAACATATCATCGGCGGCAATGAACGCGTGGTTCGTCCGCGCCTGTCGGACGCCAAATTCTTTTT
>PKWO01000210.1 GCA_003132085.1 Oxalobacteraceae bacterium
TTATCGCCGATCCGCAGGAAGTGGTACGGCGCGCGCCGGATATCATTGTCGGTTCCTGGTGCGGCAAGAAATTCCAGCCGGAATCCCTGCGTACCCGTCCCGGCTGGGACGCCATTCCGGCGCTGCAAAACAATATGGTGTTCGAAATCAAATCCGCCGATATCCTCTCACCCGGACCATCCGTCATCAACGAAGGTTTGCGCCACATGAGCAGTCTGATCGCGCGTTGGCAAGAATTGCAGGTGGCCTGATTTCGTATCGATCAAAACGGGGATTTATCCGGTTGCAACATGAGAATACACGCCGCAATTCGGCGGACGTGTCTATATTCCTTTTCCCGATTCGGCACAATTTCCAATAGAATCACGACATTTTGCGCGCAACGGAATGGACCGTCCGCAATATGACATTGAGGTTATAGCACCAGCATGCCAAGCACAACTAAGCGCGGACTCGTGTTGCAGATGGCCGCCGCCAATTCAACGCGCCCATGCCTGACAAAGCGCGCCGCGCAAGCCATCTGTTTCGCCGCATTCATTGTGCCAGGCCAAGCCGCATGGTCTGCTCCCGATTTGCCGGCCGATCCGGCAAGCACCCAACCCGCCGCCGCGTCGACAGCGACCACAGCTACTCCTGGTCTGGCGCCTGCTCCAGGGCAGAATACGCCGCAAACGATCAGCATCACCGGTAAAATCAAGCCTGTCCAAACCGCAATCGACCGCAAGATCTACAACGTCGCCAACGATTTGCAAAGCCTGACCGGCAATGCCGCGGATGTCTTGAACACCATTCCCTCCGTCGAGGTCGATGCCGACGGCAACGTCAGCCTGCGCGGAGACGACCGGGTCACTATCCTGGTGGACGGCAAACCCTCTGCCCAGTTGTCCGGTGCACGCGCCGGCGACGGCCTGCTGCAATTTTCCGCCAGCGACATCGAAAAAATCGAAGTCATGACCAACGCCCCGGCCGAGTACGGCGCGGACGGCACGGCCGGCGTAATCAACCTCGTCACCAAGAAGAACCGCAAGCAAGGCGCCTCCGGCACCATCATGCTCAACGCGGGCAACCAGCGGCGCACTGTCGATGCGGCCAATGGCGCCTACAACACCGAGAAACTGAGCCTCTCCGGCGGCATCGGCTTGCGCGAGGACGATCGCCAGCGCATCACGACAACCAATGTCGCTGTTCTTGACCAGGGAGGCGCAGCGACAGAATTCAACCGTGATCGGCTCGATGAGCACGCGCGACGACTGATTCCATCGCTCAACGGCGCGCTCGACTATCGTGCCGATGACGCGCAGTCAATCGGTTTCGACTTCAAGTTGCGCCAGCGTAGCGGCCACCGCTACTACGACACGCAAAACCAAAGCACGCTGCAAGACGGCACGCCGGCAAGCACCTCCTATGGCCACAGCGACGGCCACGAGTGGAGCATGGGCGGCGAACAGCGCCTGCGCTTCAAGCAAAATCTGTCCAGCCCCGAAGAAACGCTCGACATATCCCTGCACCGCACGACGGACATCGAACGCGAGCGCTACGCCCTTCTGACCACGTCCACCTTTCCCGCCGCCGGGTTCGGCGGCAATCAGCTATTCTTGAATCACGCCTTCATGTCGAACGATTTCAGCGTGGACTACCGCACGCCGCTCGGCGCCGACAAAATACTGAAGCTCGGCTATAGCGTCAAGCATGACAACAACGGTTACGACAATGCCGGCAGCACCATCGACCCGGTGAGCGGGCAGTTGGTTCAAGACCCGAACCTCAACAACCAGTTCCGCTACCTGCAGACCATACAAGCCGTGTATGGCTCCTATCAACAGCCGATCGGCAAATGGCAACTGCTTGCCGGCCTGCGCGCCGAGCACACCAGCGCCGAAGGCGACCAACTGACGTCGAACCTGGTCACCCGGCAAAATTATGCGGGCCTCTATCCCAGCCTGCATCTGGAACAGGCGCTGGACGAACAATCCACGCTGTCCTTCGGCTACAGCCGGCGCCTGTCGCGACCCGATCCGGATGATTTGAATCCCTACATCGACCATCACGACAGCCAAAACCTGCAGGGCGGCAACCCGAATCTGCTGCCGCAGGAAAGCCAATCCCTCGAGGCCGGCTATCGCATCGAGGCAGAGAAGCAGACCTACGGCGTGACCGGCTACCTGCGGCACTTCAAAAACAGCTTCACCGACGTGACCGCGCTCGTGAGCCAGAACGTCTTGCTCACGACCAAAGCCAACCTGCCGAGCAGCAAAGCGAGCGGCGTCGAGTTCAATACCGATGGTCCGCTCGCCCCAGCATTGTCGTATCGCCTGAGCGGTAACCTGTTTTACTCGCAGGTCGACGCCACCGCCCTCGGCGCACAAGACCTGGCCTCGACCACCGGCCTGAATCTCAAGGCAAGCATCGACTATCGCCCCACCGCAATCGACACCGCCCAGCTGTCGATGACGAGGGCGGACAAGCGGCTGACGGCGCAAGGCTATGTCGCCGCGATCAACCTCGTCAACCTCGGCTACAAGCGGCAACTGCAGCCAAATTTGTCGATGGTCGTGACCGTATCGGACGTATTCAATGGGCAGCGGCAACAACGCTTCATCAATACATCGGCGCTGACGGAAACCTATGAGCGCGACCAGGCCGGGCGTATCGCTTACTTCGGATTGGTTTATACGTTTGGCACGCAGAAGAAAACCAAGGCCGCGGGTTTTGAATACGACCAGCCGTAGACGCGACGATTTCTGGAACCGGTGTGCAGAGCACGAAATTCATAGGCCGGGCAGCGATTCACACGGTGAGCGCATTTGTGTGCGGCGCACCGGTCTGCATAATTGTTTGAGTACGGATTCCGCTTGGCGGTAACATGCTGCATTGGACCCCAACCGTTGTCGCTCAGCGACCGACCCATGGATTGAGGGTTGGCACGCCAGTCGGTTCAAAGTCGGCTATATTGCGCGTTACGACCGTCATGCCGTGTACCAGCGCGGTCGCAGCTATAAGCCCATCACGAACAGGGCGCGGGTCTGGCACATGGAGTCGTGCGCTGCGTTGAGCGACCGCAATATCGACGGCCAAGATGCGGCCAATGAAAGCCGGCAAGACATGGCCGTTCATCCACGCCCGAAATACTGCCCCCTGCGATGGATCGCGGCGTTCGGCAAGCAATACGCCGATCTCCAATTCCTGGATGGTAATCGCTGACAGATACAAATCGGTCGCATCAACGCTGTCGGCCCACTCTGCAACATGACGATCCGCTTTTCCGAGCCGGATTTTCCGCAACTCAGACACGACATTGGTATCGAGTATGTACATCAGGAGAGGTCTGCCGGTAGTGCGACGTCGCGCAATTGCGGGATCTCCAGTTCTATGTCTTCGATGCCGGGCATCGCCAACAGATCGGCGATCTTGGTGCGCCCGCCGCTAATTCTCTTGTATTCGTCGAACGTCAGCAGCACGTGCGCCGGTCGACCACGATCGGTGATGAACACCGGGCCATCCTTGGCCGCTTTCTTGGCCTTGCTGGCATCTTGGTTGAACTGGCGGCTAGAAAGGGTTGTGATAGTCATGGCAACACCTCGCCTTCGTTGATAAAGTAGATACGTTACCACAAGAGTGATTCTTGCACAATAAAATGTAGGAATGTATCTACATATCAATTTTTTCCGCACCCCAAACCGGCGTCAGGCAAGCGGTGCAAACATCGCATATCAGATGATTTGCGGCCCCAGCAATTCCTCATGCGCCTCCACTTTGGGCAACACTTTCACTGCGCGAATCACCGGATGTCTCCAGGCAACTGCGGCCAGCAGCAAGGCCGATACGCCGGCAAACCCGAGCGAGGCCCGCAGCCCCCATTGTTCTCCCATCCAGCCGCCCAGCAAGGCCCCCGGCCCCGCCGGAATCAAGATAAACCAGCGCATGGTGCTGGTCATGCGGCCCAGCAGCGGTTCCGGCGTCACCGCCTGCCGCAGCGCCAGAAAGTTGATGAAAATCAGCACGGCGCCGCTGCTGAAACACATCAGCATCAGCGTGAATGCGGCTACGCCTACCGCGTTGGCGGGTGCCAGCGCAAGGCTGGTCCAGCCGATGCCGCACACGGCAATGCCCAGCACCAGGCATGGTCCCGGCCCTATATGACGGCTGACGCGGTTGCCGAACACGCTGGCGAGAATGCTTCCCAGGCCCATCGTCATGTAACTCAAACCCACCGCCTGGGCGCTGAGCCCGAGGACGCGCGTGGCAAACAATATCTGCACCACCAACGCCGCGTTGTAACAAAGTTGCCACAGGCCTACGGTTACCGCCAAAGACACCAGCAGGCGCTTGCCGAGCACAAAGCGAACGCCCGCTTTCAGATCTCGCCAGAAATGGGCATCGTCTCGCACCGGGCGCACTTCCTCCACGCGAATGCCGCGCAATATTGCTGCCGACGTCAGCAGGAGAACTGCGTCCGCCAGCAGTGCCAACGGCGCGCCCACCAGCTTGATCAAGGCTCCTGCAATGCCGGGGCCGGCCACTTCGGCGCCGGAAGTGGCAAGCGCATTTTTAGCGTGGGCCTCCACCAGACGATGCCGTGCCACCACCTGCGTCAGCACGATCTGGGCGGCGCTTCCTGCCGTTGTGTAAACAGTGCCGACCAACAGCCCGGTCGCATACAACCAGCCCATGTTCAGCCACCCCATCCACCACGCGAAAGGGACGCTGGCCAC
>PKWO01000119.1 GCA_003132085.1 Oxalobacteraceae bacterium
TTGGGCTCATCTTCGCCAATGTCATGAACGGTGTCGCGCGGCCGCTATTCGGCTGGGTGTCCGATCACATCGGCGAGTCTCAGACCATGGCCATCGCATTCGGCCTTGGTGCTGTGAGTTATTTCTTCCTCAGTGTGCTGGGAAGCCATCCATGGGGATTTATATTCTTCGTCGGCATGGTGTTCTTTTGCTGGGGAGAGATATTCAGTCTATTTCCGGCAATGTGCACCGACCTGTTCGGCTCAAAATTTGCAACCACGAATACCGCGCTGCTCTATACAGCGAAGGGCGCCGCAGCATTCCTTGTGCCGCTTGGGGCCATCGCCGCGACTGCAACCGGAAACTGGAATGATGTGCTTTTTTTGGCGACAGCCATAAATGTCATTGCTGTATTTCTGGTGCTCCTCGTCTTGCGTCCTGCAGCAAATCGACATCACATGGAGGAAGAAGTTGCGGCGCCAGTCGCAAAGTGAGCTTACAACCGCATATCAACTGAAACAACACGATTAACCAAATGTAGAAGGCAACGATCATGAATCTACCACTCGAAGGAATCAAAATCATCGACTTTACCGGCGTGCAAGCCGGTCCCGCTTGTACCCAATTATTGGCGTGGTTTGGCGCCGACGTGATCAAGGTTGAACGTCCCGGCGTCGGCGACATCACCCGCAACCAGCTACGCGACATTCCCGATGCGGATGCTCTGTATTTCACGATGCTCAACAGCAATAAGAGGTCGCTCACGCTGGACACCAAGACTCCCGAAGGCAAGGAAATATTGGAAAAATTGATTCGGGAATCGGACGTATTCGTGGAGAACTTCGGTCCAGGCGCTGTCGACCGGATGGGCTTCCCTTGGGAGCATATCAAAGAACTCAATCCGAAGATCATTTTCGCATCAGTTAAAGGCTTTAGCGAGGGCCACCATTATGAAGACTTGAAGGTCTACGAAAACGTCGCGCAATGCGCCGGCGGCGCAGCTTCCACCACCGGCTTTTGGGACGGGCCACCGACCGTCAGTGCTGCGGCGCTGGGCGATAGCAATAGCGGCATGCACCTGGCGATCGGCATCCTGACCGCCTTGATCGGACGCCAGAAAACCGGCAAGGGCCAAAAGGTGGCGGTGTCGATGCAAGACTGCGTGCTGAACCTGTGTCGCGTCAAACTGCGCGATCAGCAGCGGCTGGACCGTCTGGGCTACCTGGAAGAATATCCGCAGTATCCGATTCGTGCAGATGGTAAATATGGCACATTCAGCGATGTTGTGCCTCGCGGCGGCAATGCCGGCGGCGGCGGTCAGCCAGGTTGGGTACTCAAATGCAAGGGTTGGGAAACCGATTCGAACGCGTATATCTATTTCACTATCCAAAGTAATGCCTGGGCGCCCATTTGCAAGGCGCTGAACAAGCCGGAGTGGACCGACGACCCGGCGTACAACACACCTGCGGCGCGCCAGGACAAACTATTCGATATCTTTGCCGTTATCGAGGTTTGGCTCAAGGACAAGACCAAGTTCGAAGCCGTGGATATCCTGCGCAAGTTCGATATTCCTTGTTCACCGGTACTGACAATGAAGGAAATCGCCAATGATCCGTCATTGCGCGCCAGCGGTACCATCACAGAAGTGCCGCACAAAAAGCGTGGATCCTATTTGACGGTCGGCAGCCCGATCAAGTTCTCGGACATGACGCCTGAAATCAAGAGTTCCCCGCTTCTCGGCGAACACACTGACGAAGTATTGGCGGACCTCGGATACAACCAGAAACAAATCGCCGAGTTACACGAGATTAAAGCTGTTTAGCGGCGCCGTTTTGAAGGGGCAGGCTTAGTTCGGATTCGTCTATTTGGAGGCTAGTCCGAGCTGAAATGCGTGAATTGATATCCATATTATGGAGACGTTAGACATGGCCTCATCAACTTTGACTGATGGCTTCCACGTAGTGGTGGATGCGCTGAAACTAAACGGAATTGATACTATTTTGGGGGTCGCCGGCATACCTATCACCGATTTGGCGGTTTTGTCGCGTTAGCGAAACCAAGTCGGATTTCTAGCAGGCGGTTGCACCCATCCTCACGCTGGACTGAATTGCCCTGCCAACGCATAAAACTGGTCGGCAAAAGACAGCTCACTTCAGCCCTCCATCATCAGCTGACCTTTGCGAATCATGTGCATCAGTTCGATCCCAGCCAAGACATTTTTAGCTGACCGAAAGAATTTGAATCCGAGCATAGGTCGGGTCACTCTTTTCACCGTGCGATGGTCTTGCTCTACAATATCGGCTCTACAATATCGTTGAGGTATTTCACTTGGCGAACGACCATTGGTATTTCTCTGTCGGCATTGATCTCATCGATCGCCGCTTTGTTCGCGCCGCTTTTATCCATCGTGACTTTTTCCGGTATGCCGTTGGCCAGCATGGCCTTATCGAAAAATCGCTTGTCAAAACTGTTCAGAGTGCGCGACCGTAGGTCAGCACTTGGTAAGTGTTGCATAAGGGCTTCAATTGTAAAAATAATACTGCCCCGTATAGGGTACACGCGCTTCGTTACCAAAATGTGCGAGGTCACATCCGTCAACGGGTGCGTTGCCGCCTGAAGTGTTCAGACGCTGTATGATGGTAGTCTTTGCAAACATGCCTTCTCCAGAATTGGATTTGGCATTCAGTAACAGCCATGTTATCGCATGGGCATCCGTGCCCTTGTCACTGGCTTTGACCTGACCAACTACCTTACTGCCATCGTTGCCTTCCCAAGTTGGCCCACCATAGTGTTTGCCGATCATTTTGCCATCTGCATTGAACAGATCGGCTTCAGGCGCCGTGAAATTCCATGCATATCCGGCCGAGTTATTCTTACCAACGCCACATGTGTAAATCTGCACACCGGTAGCTTTAGCCACAACTGTCAAAGTCTGACCCGTTCCTACGCTCACCGCTGCGGGTACATTGATGGGCTTCTCGATCGCCTGCTGTTGATGCTGGCGGTCCCAGGCGGCGCAACCGGATAACATGAAAGTTCCGAAAGTTATACTTATAACTAGTAACGATTGCCGTTTCATTTCTATTTCCTCTAAGCTAATTGAGTGTGTCGGATTGTCGCAGGACGCGGGCGCCGATGGAACGGCCGCCGACGAATAAATCAGTGTTTCCCTAGTGTATCACTGCAAATGACACCCCAAACGCGCACGGTCGTCGATCCCGCCCAGCAGCGTGGGCTTGGCCCAGTCGCAGCCGGAAGTGAGTACCTTGCGCGAGTCATGATGGAAGTCCAGGTGCCGCAACGCGTTGACGTGTTCCACCTCGTAGCTGAGTACCTCAAGCTGTTCGAGCCGGTCGCGCGCGGCCAGAGCACCGGCACTGGTGCGCGCCACACGGGTCTGGCGCGGCTGTCAAATTAAACCAGCCGGAGTTACGCCTTCTCCGCGCCGGCGATATAGCGGTCGATCACGGTCGGCAGCACCGTCAGCGGCACGCCGGTGCTTTTCACCAAGGCGTCGTTGAAGGCGGCCAAATCCGACTGCGTCCACTCAGAACTTGAGTTGCTGGCCATCCTCGCTCATCCAAATACGACTTCGTGCAGTGCTTGCCTCTGCATGGTAGTCGAAGACGTGTGCCTTTTCGGCGGCCGTTGTGGCCTCAACACCACGACAGATCCAGTGCGGGTCTAGTTCCGACTAACCGCTTCTTGAGCGGTGTCGTTTAAAACAATCGATAACATCGCGCAGGTATCGGTTGCAAACAGCATATCTCTTCGAAAATCCAATTTATAGATTTTTGGCTAACTTCACAGTGAACAACGCAACCTTGCCGTGAAGAGAAATGTCGACCTGTTGAAACAAACTTTCCAGCATTTTCCGCAACATCGGTAGCGTGTCCTCCCGGTTGCAGAAAATACCTTTTCCATTGTATGCACGCATTAAGACCCGACCAAATCCATTGTGATTTACCGTGTCGCCAAGAATAGTCGCGCCATAAAGAACTCCGTCCGGAGCCAGATGTCTCATTAGATTGACAATGACCTTTTGCTTTTCAACAAAGGTTCCCGGCAAACAATGCAGCAGATAGAACGTCGATATCGAATCAAACAATACGTTGCCCTCCAAAGTCAATGGCTGAAAAATATCTTGCTGAATACAACGAGGGTTACTACCCTTAATCCGCTTCATTGTCGCGTCCAGGCTATTTCTGTTCAGGTCCAGGAGGCTAATTTCTGCTGTGGAGGAAATCGTCGAGTTCGCGAGATAAAATCCGCTTCCTACACCGACATCGAGGTGGCGCCGCGCCATATGGCGCTGAAAAAATGGAAGCAAAATTTTCCTGGTTGGACACCCCCAAGCAAATCGGTTTGACAGGCCGAGCACGTACCAGTCATACATTCTTAACGTCAACGGCGTGTAGACACGTGCGCCGCGATCAATCGAGTTGTCAATCATATTCAGTGCTTTATTGCTAGAAAATGTGATGGGGAATTTGGATCAGAGGCCGATTTTACATTGGTAAGCGATCAATCGGCAACTATGTGTACCGCTTCTCGATGTGAAGGTCTGCTTGTTCCCGCCGATGCTGTTTTGACCCAGGCTGCCGACTTTCACTGAGCCAAGTAAGGTTGCTTGAAACCCTGATTAGGTGTGGACCCGCGATCCGCCGATCTGGGTCAGTGGAAATCGGCAGCCTGGGGCAGTTTACTGCCGGCGTCAACACCTGCCGCCAGTTGGCGAACTGTTTTCAGCCGGCAAAGCAAAAGATTGACCTGTAACAATTCTCCTCGATCCAGTGGTAATTCTTCTTGTGTCAAAATGTCGTGACCGACCACGTTGTTGTACAAACTGCGGACCCGCCCGGTCCGAATTCGAGGAAGCAGATGCAAAAATTAATTTCAGAATTGACAAGATTATACCTTCCGGCGGACACTTTGTCGGCGGAGGTGCTGGCGGAGCGCATGCTGGGTCAGACAACCGTTGCCATCAACCTGACAACAGGCAAGGAGCTGACCCGTGCCATGGTCATCTCCTTTGACAAGATGGGCGATAGCGAGGACGCGCAGCATTGGAACCGGTTGTGTGCGGTAGCGAATGCCTTGCAGGCTCAGCTCGGCTTCCCGGCACCGGCGGTTAGTATCTCCGGCGCAAACGGCTATGGCCTTTGGCTGTCACTGGAGGTGCCCACTCCAGTGGCTCAGGCACAAAAGTTCCTGGAGCTGCTCCGCAAAGCGTACTTCCCGGACATGGGCCTTCGTCCTGACGCTGTTAGCGTTCCGGTCGAGTTGCCGCCTTGCCTGCACCAGAGCACCGGCAAGTGGGCCGCGTTTATCCACCCAGGCCTGGGCGCTTCCTTCGCCGACGAATCGGGGCTGGAGATGGCCCCACCGTTTGCCGGGCAGACCGCATTTCTGAAGGGGTTGCAAAGCATCAGCGAGGCCCAGTTCCTGCACGCTCTGAATATGCTCCAGCAATCGCGCGGTGCGGCGCCGATGGTCGATGTACTGGTGTCGGAGCGTGCTGTGGCTCCGGACGGCTTGCTCCTGAGGGACGCAACGCTGGAGGACATCATAAGATTCCTGCACTCGAAAAATATCGAGCCGACATTCCGGCATTTGCTCCCAGAGTAAGTGATGGCTACTCACCTGAATTTATCGCTCGGTAAAGACAAGTTTTCCGGCCGGTCGCATGCGTTTTCTGACGGGCCGTTACCGACCCGGCCATTCGACTCCAAAGCAGTCTGCGACCGCTTTGCGGTTGCGGATTCAACCGGTCGATGCAACACACTATAAACTCGGCGGTTTCAAGCATCAACTGCAACACAGGGTTTAATGGACTGAATCGGGTTGAATCTGAAGCCTAGCAATATGCTCAGTATAAACAGCCAGAGGAGTGCGAAATCCAAGGGTCTGCCGTGGACGGGTGTTCAGGGAAAGCGCGATATCGTCGAGTTCATCCCGTATGGTCGCGCAATATCTCCACCACAAAATCCAGAAACGCCCTGACTTTCGCCGGCGGCAGATGGCGCGACGGGTAGAGCGCATACAGTGAAAAGCTCTCGCCACCCCAATCCGGGAATAGTTCAACGAGCCTACCTTTTTCGAGCAGGTCTTGCACGCCGCTGGCCTTGATGCGGGCGATGCCGGCACCGGCAAGGCAGGTGGAAAGCAGTGTGCCGGCATCGCCGACGATGAGGCGGCCGGTGGCGACGACGGGAACCAGCTTGCGGCCTTGTTTGTAGTGCCATTCGACCGGCTGGCCGGTCATGGGGCTGCGCATCATGATGCATTGATGGCCTGCCAGCTCGTTGGGGCAGACCGGCTGGCCGTGTTTCTTGAGGTAGGCTGGGGCCGCGATGGTGACAGTGCGGGTCTCGAGCAATTTGCGTGAGATCAGCGAGGAGGTGGGCGGCTGACCGAAGCGTATGGCGATATCGAAGCCTTCGGCAACCAGGTTGCCCAGCTGTTCGCGCGGCACCAGTTCTAGCGTCAGGTCGGGATAGCGTTCGAGGAAGCCGGCGACGTGGGGGCCAAGCATGGTTCCGGAAAAGAAGGCATCAACGTTGACGCGCAGGCGGCCGCGCACGGCCACCGATGTGCCCGCTGCTTCGATGACCGCTTCGCCAATGCCGGCCAGCAGGGGGCCGATTTCTTCGTAGAGCCGTCTGCCTTCGTCAGTCAGCGTGACGGAGCGGGTGGTGCGCGAGAGCAGGCGCACGCCGATTCGCTGTTCGAGACGCCCGATGGCGCGGCTGACGCCTGAGGGCGTCAAGCCGAGCGTGTCTGCCGCGCGGGCAAAGCTGCCTCCTTCCACGATGGCGGCCAGTACGTTGACGTTCGATAGCAGGCGGGTGTCGAAATTCATTTCTTCAACTCGTGATTTTATGTCATGAAGTATGTGATCTTCTGTCTATTACGTCAATGATTGACGGCCCCTATAATACGCTGAATCGCAAGTTAACGGCGGCCTAGTATCGCCGCGGCGCCGCAGCTTGCCAGGGTATTTTCCCTCAACGATCAATCAAGGAAACACATCATGTATGCAATCACCGGCATTACTGGGCAGGTTGGAGGTGCACTGGCCCGCACGCTGCTCGCGGCGCACCAACCTGTGCGCGCCATCGTGCGCAACCTGGAAAAAGGGCAACATTGGCAGGAGCAGGGTTGCGAGCTTGCCTGTGCCGAGATGGGGGACGCAACTGCGCTTGCCGCTGCGTTTTCCGGCGCGCAGGCAGCGTTCATTCTCCTGCCGCCGACATTCGACCCGACACCGGGTTTTGCCGAGGCACGCGCATTTATCGACGCAGTGAAGTCGGCTCTTGTTGCGGCACGCCCTGGGAGGGTCGTTTGCCTCTCGACCATCGGCGCT
>PKWO01000264.1 GCA_003132085.1 Oxalobacteraceae bacterium
GGGTCGTGCTCTTGCCGGCGCCGTTGGCGCCTAGCAAGGCAACGATTTTTCCTTCCGGCACATCGAGCGACACGCCCTTGAGCACCAGGATCACGTGGTCGTAAATCACTTCGATATTGTTGACGCTTAGTCCGGTACTCATGGTTCCTCTAGTCTTGTGCAAAGCGCGCGGCGGGTGTTATTTCATGCAGCCCGGAGTGATGCCTTTTTCTTTCGCATACTTCGCGGCGTTCGCCATGAACAAGGGGTGGATCAGGCTCTTGTTGCCCTCGATCCAGTCGGGCGTGACGATGTTCCATTTGGCCCCGTCCCATTGCTGGATCTTGACCATGCCGGAACCCTCATGGTTGGCGCACGAAGTCTTGATTTCCGGCAGCAAGCCGGTGGCGCCCAGTTGCGCCAGCCGCGCATTGTTGATGTTCAGGTTTTCCAGGCCCCAGCGCATTTGCTCGCCGCTGATGACTTTCCCCTTGCCGAATTTAGCCTGGGCAGTGCGGATCGCTTCCACCGTCGCGATTGCAACCGACGCGCCGCGGTTGTACAAGACCGTGCCGACCTTGTTCTTGTCTTGCATATTGCCCTTGCCGGCGCCATACACGATCTTTTCGATATCGGCAATGACCGGCACATTTTTACCGGAGACATTCCAGGTCGCGCTCAGGTAACCCTTGGCTGCATCGCCGGCGGGGATCGTGTCCTCTTCCGATCCGGCCCACCAGGAGCCGATCATCTTGTCGCGCGGATAGCCGACTTTTTGCGCAGCCTTCAGCGCGGTCTGGTTCATCACGCCCCAGCCCCAGAAGATTACGTAGTCGGGATTTTCCTGGCGTATGCGCAACCATTGCGCGCCTTGCTCGTTGCCGGGATGCGCAACCGGAATTTCCACCAGTTTGAACTTGCCGATTGCGCTCTCGGCTTCCAATGCGACGATCGGTTCCTTGCCATAGGCCGAATCGTGATACAGGTAGACAATTTTCTTGCCGGCCAGCGTTCCGTTATTCCTTGAGGCCAGATATTTGACGATTGCCGAAACCTGCATCTGATAGGTTGTCACCAGCGGAAAGGCGTAAGGAAATACCGAGCCGTCGACCGCGTCGGTGCGGCCATAGCCGACCATCATCAACGGTACCTTGTCTTCGGCCGATTTGTCGATCAACGCATACGCTATGCCGGTTGCCATCACGTTGTAAGCGGTGCCCTTGGTGACCGGGTTTTTGTTCTTGAGCCGCTCATAGCATTCGACGCCTTTGGCATTGTTATATTCGGTTTCGCACTCTTCCCAAGACAGTTTTACGCCGTTGACGCCGCCTTCCTTCAGGTTGACATAATTCAGATAATCGATGTAGCCGCCATAGAAAGCCTGGCCGTTGGCGCCATAGGGACCGACGCGGTAGCTGGGCAGCGCGATGAATTGGTCGTTGCTTTGAGCGACGGCGGGGCGAAGCGGCATAATCGACGCGATGGCGGCGATTGCGGCAAAAAATAGTAATTTGATGTGTTTCATGGTCTTGTCTCCTTTATACACAATGGGCGGATGTCGTTTTATGGCAACGATTCTTTTTACCGGGCTTTAAGCAAATGCATGATCCTGCAAAAACCGAATCTCCTTCAATGCGGGAATGGCCAAAGGCGTAATTTTTCCTTGGTGATTTGCCACAGGCGCGCCAACCCATGCGGTTCGACGATCAGGAAAAATATGATCAGGCCGCCGAATACCATCAACTGGATGTGCGATACCGATTCGCTGCGCAACGGCAGGTGCAGCAGGCTCGCCAACGGCGGTAGCAAATTGTCGAGCAGTATGGGCAACAGCAGAATGAAGGCTGAACCGAGAAACGCGCCGAGTATGCTGCCGACGCCGCCGATGATGATCATGAACAGGATGCGCAGCGACAAGTCGAGCGAGAAGCCATCCGGCTCCACCGACCCGAGGTAGCAAAATGCATAGAGCGCCCCGGCAACGCCGCAATAAAACGAGCTGACTGCAAACGCCAGCAATTTGGTCTTCATCAGCGGTATGCCGATTACTTCGGCCGCCACATCCATGTCGCGCACCGCCATCCAGGCGCGGCCGGTGGATGAGCGCACCAGATTTTTCGCCAGCAGCGCCATCACACAGACGATGCCCAGCACCAGCAGGTATTTTTTCATCGGGGTGTTGATTGCATAATCCAATATCGCCATTTTTTGCGCGCTGATGACGCCGGACGAACTATCGTTCGAGAACCAGGGAAACTTGGTCAGCACCCACACCACGAAAAATTGCGCAGCGAGCGTTGCCACCGCCAGATAGAAACCCTTGATGCGCAACGATGGCAAGCCGAACAGAACGCCGACCGCCGCTGCACACAGGCCGGACAACCCAAACGACAGCAACAACGGAATGCCGGCAACGCGCAATTGAAAATTGTAGGCTGCATACGCGCCAACCGCCATGAATGCGGCCGACCCCAGCGATAGTTGACCGGCATAGCCGGTCAAAAGATTGAGACCCAGTGCCGCCAGCGCGAGCACCAGAAATGGCGTCAGAATTGCCGAGAACCAGTATTCGCTGGCAGTCAGCGGAATCACCACGAAGGCGACCGCCAGGAGCAATGCAAAGGCAATCCGGTCCTGGCGGATAGGGAATATCTGGCCGTCGGCAACGTATGAGGTCTTGAACTGTCCGGCTTCACGATAAAACATGCATGCTTCTCCCGAGGTCGTTGCAGTGTGCCGCTATACCCGCTATACCCGCTGTACCCGCTGCACCTATACGCGGTCTATGTATTTTTCGCCGAACAATCCCTCCGGCCGCACCAGCAGGAACAACAGCGCGAACACATAGGGGAACCAGCCTTCGATGCCGCCGAAGTTGCCGCCGCCGCCCTGATGGACA
>PKWO01000245.1 GCA_003132085.1 Oxalobacteraceae bacterium
GCTCCATTATTTTGTCTGCATAACTCTTGCTGGCTGGCAGAAAGTTTTCAGCGTAGGCCTGTTCAGCACCTGCGGCATCACCGTCTTTCTTCAGGTTCATGACCACTTCCTTGCCCGCTTGGTATTTGGCGCGCGCTTCGACGATACCTTTGAACAAAGCCTTTTCTTCATCGGTAGTCAGCAACGCCTCGACGCTCTTCACCGCCTCGGTACCTTTCGTTACTTGGGCGGAGATGACATCGCTGAATTTGGTTGTCAGCATCTCGTCGGAACTGCGCGCGATCATTGAAGTGCGCGCGATAGCCACGGCAGCCAGTGCAGACCAGTCAGACACCAGGCGCTCCTTGGCGAGCGGCTTTTCCATCATTTGCCGGGTTGCCTCGGCGTTACTCCTCGCATTCAATAAAGCAAACGACGTCGAGAGAATGGAGAGCGCCAGCACGATGGCGAAGCCGAATGCAAGACGAGTAGAAATGCGTACGTTGGTCAGTAAGTTCATGGCGTCGAAAAGGAAGTTAGATTGAAATATTATTTTCCAAAGGCGAATTCAAGTCTTAACCGGGATCTGACCGAGGTTGTCACGACATCGAGAACACATAAGAATATCTTTTAAGAATATTTTTTGGAGATAAAGCATGTATAGACGTCTGGGGCTGCGGCGAAACGGACGCTATGTGCGCGGTGTGATCCTGTACGCTGTTGTTATACACCAAAAGTGTAAAAATGTGTTTCCGGGGTGAAATTAGAGATATAGCAACGCGATCGGCAAAACAAAACCGGTCGCCAGCATAATCCATGTCAAGCGTCGATTATTCCGCTTGTGGAAAGCCATGTAAATTCCGAGTACTGCAGTTGCCATCAATCCAATCGCCAACAACAATACAAAAACTTTCAACGGCAGCGGCGAATGCTGTTCAGATTGATGCTCGGGCGATGCGAGTTCTTGCGGATGTTCGGATTTCGCTGCGGCATCAATCGGCGGCGGCGCGCGTCGCTTATGCGGCTTTGCCAAGCGCTGATCTTTATGAATTTCAGCCAGGGTGACTATCCAGGCCGGCGGCTTGTCCGCACTGCCCGGTTCGCTTGTGTGCAAATCAAATGTTTGCAGCGCTCCCGAAAAGGCAAAAAAGAAAATCGCCGGTGCGAATAAAGTACCTAAATAAAGGTGCAGTTGTCTGAGTCTTTTCATTTTTTTATAGTTTCTGGAAAATGTCGACGTAATTGCCAGCCTGCGAGTGTAGGTCATTTTCTTTATTCACTCAATTAGACGCACGTAACTCGTCGCATTCTCGACTGCATCGCTTCCACTGTCTGCTGCAGCAATCAAGGCGTCAGCGTCAGCACTCCTATAAAGCTTGGCGTCATCCTGCGTCTTGAGTACTGCGTCACCCGGATAAGGAGGCAGGAATTCGTTGATCTGGTTCAGCGAAAGGCGTTGCGAAAGCCTCATGCGCAACAACTCCTGCGTCCAGTTTCCACCTAGATCCCAAGCCAACATCCCCTTTCTTCGACTACCGGTGCCGTGTGACGGCAAATTATCATCGCTTGCTCAAACCGCGAAAGGCGACGTCGTCGCGCCAAATCGAATATAGTTGATGCTTTCATTAAAAGAACGATCGGCCGTGATCCGACATTTCATCCTCTGTTCTTGAGCTGGATGTTGTCTTGATGACACTGCAATTCGTGCATACCTCAATCATGAAATTCGATGTAGCTATTATCGGTAGCGGACTGGCCGGCCTGTCGGTCGCGTTGCACCTCGCACAAACGCGCAAAGTCGCCATCATCTCCAAACGCGCATTGCTGGACGGAGCCAGCGATTGGGCACAAGGCGGCATTGCCGCCGTACTCGACTCAGGCGATAGCTACGAACAACACATCGCCGACACTTTGGTCGCGGGCGCCGGATTGTGCGATGAGAGCGCCACGCGTTTTATCGTTGAACATGGCCGCGAAGCCATCCAGTGGCTAATCGACCAAGGCGTTCCTTTTACCCGCGACGACTCGGCAGAGCTGGGATTTCATCTGACCCGCGAGGGGGGACATAGCCAGCGGCGCATCATCCATGCGGCCGACGCTACCGGTCACGCAGTGCAAATCACGCTGGAACAAAAGGTCCGAAGCCATCCCAACATCACGCTGCTGGAGAATCACTATGCGATCGACCTCATCACCTCGCAAAAGGTGGATGGCAAGAACGCCGCGCCGCGTTGCCTTGGGTTGTACGCCCAGGATGTGAAAACCGGCAAAGTGATCACGATTTCCGCCGACTACACGGTGATGGCAACCGGCGGCGCCGGCAAGGTGTATTTGTATACGACCAATCCCGACACGGCCACCGGCGACGGTATTGCGATGGCCTGGCGCGCCGGCTGCCGCGTTGCAAACATGGAATTCATCCAGTTCCACCCGACCTGCCTGTACCACCCTTACGCGAAGTCGTTCTTGATCAGCGAGGCGGTGCGCGGCGAAGGAGGCATGTTGAAACTGCCGCAGGGGGCCGGTGCGGCAGCGGGCACGCGATTCATGCCGGCGCATGACGAACGCGCCGAACTGGCGCCGCGCGA
>PKWO01000355.1 GCA_003132085.1 Oxalobacteraceae bacterium
CGCCGCAACATCGATTTCTGCGGCAGACAGCGATGAACCTGCCGGCACGATCTACACCTGCCCAATGCACCCGGAGATTCGACAAGATCATCCAGGCAGTTGCCCCAAGTGCGGCATGGCCTTGGAACCGGTGATGCCGAACCTCGAAGACGAAGAAAATCCCGAACTGAAAGATTTCAGCCGGCGCTTCTGGTGGACCTTGCCGTTGACTGTCATCGTAACCGCTTTGGCGATGCTCGGTCACCGGCTTGGCTGGTTCGAAGGCCATACCCAGAGTTGGATTGAACTCACGCTGTCGCTGCCGATTGTGCTGTGGGCGGGCATGCCGTTCTTCATACGCGGTGTTCACTCAATCGTCCACCGCAGTCCGAACATGTGGACCCTGATCGGTCTCGGGACCGGGTCAGCCTTCATCTACAGCGTCGTCGCGACTGTCGCTCCGCAGGTATTCCCGGCATCGTTCATGGCAATGGGCCGCATTGGCGTGTACTTCGAGGCAGCGGCCGTGATTATCTCGTTGACCCTGCTCGGCCAGATATTGGAACTCAAGGCCCGTGCGCAAACCTCGATGGCGATCAAACTATTGTTGGGCCTGGCGCCGAAGACCGCACGCCGCATCAACGCAGACGGCACCGAAGAAGATATACCGCTGACGCATGTCCACATCGGCGATCAACTGCGTGTCCGGCCCGGAGAAAAAGTGCCGGTGGACGGCGTGGTGGTCGAAGGAAGCAGCGCGATCGACGAGTCGATGCTGACCGGGGAGCCAATGCCGGTGACCAAGCGCGTCGGCGACAAAGTGATCGGCGCGACGTTGAACGCGTCCGGGGCGCTGGTCATGCGCTCGGAAAAGGTCGGTTCGCAAACCGTCCTGGCGCAGATCGTCCAGATGGTGGTGGCGGCGCAACGCTCGAAGGCGCCAATGCAAAGGATGGCCGACGTCGTCGCCGGCTACTTCGCGTTAAGCGTGGTGGGAATTGCCGTCGTCACATTCGTCGCCTGGGGACTGCTTGGTCCTGATCCGAGCTGGGTCTATGGCCTCATCAACGCGGTCGCGGTGCTGATTATTGCCTGCCCCTGCGCGTTGGGTCTCGCTACGCCGATGTCGATCATGGTAGCGACCGGCCAAGGGGCCACGCACGGCGTGTTGTTCCGCGATGCCGCCGCCATCGAAAATCTGCGCAAGGTCGACACGCTGATCGTCGACAAGACCGGCACATTAACCGAAGGCAAGCCGGCGTTCGATCGCGCGATCGCGGCGCCGGGATTTACGGAAAACGAGGTGCTGCGCCTGGCTGCGAGTCTCGATCAAGGCAGCGAGCACCCGCTTGCCGACGCGATCGTGCGCGCGGCGCGCCAGCGCAATCTTACGCTCGACAAAGCAGAAAATTTCGAGTCGGCAAGCGGCATCGGCGTGCGCGGAACGGTCAATGGCAAGGCTTTGGCGCTCGGAAATGCCGCTCTGATGGCGCAAAGCGGTGTAGCGGCCGGCGCGCTGAAAGAACAGGCAGAGGCGCTGCGCGGCCAAGGCGCAAGCGTCATGCATCTGGCTGTCGACGGCCGCCTGGCCGGCTTGCTGGCCGTGTCCGATCCGATCAAGGCCAGCACGCCGGATGCGCTGAAGGCGCTGAGCGACGCCGGCATCCACGTCGTCATGGCCACCGGCGACGGCCTCACCACGGCTAACGAGGTGGGCAAGCGCCTGGGAATCGATGACGTGCATGGCGAAGTCAAACCTGAGGACAAATTGAAACTGGTCGAACAGTTGCAAGCTCAGGGACGGGTCGTGGCGATGGCCGGCGACGGCATCAANNCAACGACGCGCCGGCGCTGGCCAAGGCCGATGTCGGCATCGCAATGGGAACCGGCACCGACGTGGCGATGAACAGCGCGCAGGTGACTTTGGTGAAAGGCGACCTGCGCGGTATCGCGTATGCCCGCACGCTGTCGAACGCCAGCGTGCGCAACATGAAACAGAACCTGATGTTCGCGCTGCTTTACAACTCGCTGGGCATCCCGCTCGCAGCGGGCGTGTTGTATCCGCTGACCGGGTGGCTGCTGTCGCCGATGATCGCGGCGTTGGCGATGAGCCTGAGTTCCGCTTCGGTGATCGGTAATGCATTGCGCTTGCGCGCATAGTAGTGTAAACGAGGGTCAGTTTCACTCAAGAAAACGATCGCCGATGTTCGTTTTTGGTATTGCTTCGACACGAGCATCGGCAATCGTTTGATCGCTAAAAGAAGCGATTATTAGCGGCGATTATTTGGGGATAAGCTGACCGCGAATTTCGCCGCCCGGAATTGCCGCGCTATGGACGTTGACGTAAAGATTACCGGCCTTGTAACTTGCATATTGTTCGTCAGTCAATTTGCTGCCGGCGGGAACCGACCAGGTATCGGCGCCGGATTTGCTCAATTTAACGATAACAGAACCATTTTTACCTGCGGCGGCTTCATGAATGTGCGCCATGGTGCCATCAATTCCCTTGGTCGTCACGCTGCCGCTAACCGACTTGTCATCTGCCACCGTGAACGTTCCTTTGGCGCTCGCCATGGACGCATTGGCCGGCACTTCGTGGCCGCCATCGAGCATGATATCGACGCTGGCCGCAGCCATTGCGCTGCCGGCTGCAAGAAGGGCCGTCAGCACAACCGAGGTAACCAGAAAGTGCCTTGAAGTTTTCAATAGGGAAATCATTTTTGTTCTTCCTTTCAAATATGACGTTAAAGATAAAGTGCCAGGGTTTTCAGCATAACGCAATTTCAGTATTTCAGTCGAACATCCTTCCCGCCAGCCGCTCGCACGAACGCACCGTTGAGCGCATTCAATTAAATAATCTGATAGCATCATCCAAAATATGTTTCCCCTGCACCTTAACCATCAAAGTTTGTTTGAGCAGGCGACGGCCTTGCTGGCGCGCGGAGAACCTCGCATGGCGCTGCAACTCGCGCGGCAGGCATGGTCGCTCGCGCCGAATAATGCGGACGTCTGCAATTTGGTCGGCGTATGCGCGATTGCGCTCGGAGATATCGGGTCGGCAGAGCGATGCTGGCAGCACGCGGCCGCGCTTCACCCGAACGCCGTCGAACCCCGCTATAACCTGGCCATGCTGTATGCAGACTGTCGGCGCTTGGAAGACGCCGAACGCTGCTATCGGCAAACGCTGGCGGTAGACCCGGCTCACGCGGGCGCGCATGCCCGTCTGGGAGTGTTGCTGGCCGGCACCGATCGCACCAGCGAAGCCGAGCAATGCTACCGGCAGGCGCTCTCCCTCAACCAGAATGATGCGGCAACATACGGCAATCTCGGCTTGCTATTGGCTGCGCAAAAGCGCGATGCACAAGCGGAACAGTGCTATCGGCAAGCCTTGACGCTGGCGCCAGCCGATTCGAAAGTCCACTCCAATCTGGGGATTCTATTGGCCCGCGCCAAGCGCGTTGAAGAAGCGGAACAATCCTACTGCGACGCAATCGCGCTGAATCCGGCTGGGGCTGAAACCTACACCAATCTCGGTTTATTGTTGGAATCCTGCGGCAGAATGGGTGAAGCAGAACAATGCCAACGAAGCGCGTTGCACCTGAATCCAAGCTCCAGCGAAATCCATTCCAACCTGGCAAATCTGTTGACTCGCCTGGGGCGCGCGCAGGAAGCCGAACAAACTTACCTGCAGGCAATCGCGCTCAACCCGCACTCTGCGGTCGCCCACTCCAATCTTGGCGTGCTTCTGGCAAATGCGACCCGTGACGCCGAGGCGGAGCAAAGTTTTCGGCGCGCGATTGCCTTGGATGCCGACTATCAACTGGCCCGCCTCAATCTGGCGATGCTGCTGTTGGCGCAAGGACGGTTAAGCGAAGGCTGGATCTATCACGAAGCGCGCTATCATCCCGACCTGCCCGATCCGGATGCCCCGTTGCCGGCGATATCCTTCGCCCGATGGCAAGGCGAACCGCTGCGCGGAAAATCCTTGCTGGTGTGGCCGGAACAGGGCTTGGGCGACATGATCCAGTTTTGCCGCTACCTGCCGCTGCTTAAAGAACAAGGCGCAACACTCATTACCCTGGTGTGCAGGCAGGCGCTGGTCAGCCTGATGCGTACGCTGGCCGGCGTGGATACGGTTCTCGCCATCGATGGTGCGACGGTCACAGCGCATGATTATTGGACGTTGCCAATGAGCCTTCCGCTGCACTGCCATACCGACCTGTCCACCATTCCCGCCCCGATTCCGTATCTGTATGTACTGCCGGAACGTCGCGCAGCATGGTCGCGGCGCCTGCCAAACGGCAAGTTCCGCGTCGGTTTGGTGTGGAAGGGCAATTCCATGCATGCGAATGACGCCAAACGATCCTTATCCGGGCTGCTCGCGTTGGCGCCGCTATGGGCGGTCGACGGCGTACAGTTCGTCAGCCTGCAATATCAGTCCGGCGCCGACGAGTTGCGCCATCATCCTGCCGCGCAACAGGTGATCGATCTGGGTTCCGGCATCGGCGATTTTGCCGATACGGCGGCCATTCTGGAGCAATTGGATCTGTTGATCACGGTGGATACCGCGGTCGCGCACTTGGCCGGCGCGCTCGGCAAGCGATGCTGGGTATTATTGCCGGCCGATCGAACCGACTGGCGCTGGATGCGGGCACGCAACGATAGCCCTTGGTATCCAGACAGCATGCGTTTGTTTCGGCAAGCAAAAGGGCAAGACTGGGAGTCTGTCATCGCGGAGGCCGCACTCGCGTTGCGCGAGCATCGTGCGCGGCCTCCGCATTTACGCTGATACGCTCTTGGCTGCTCTTGGCTGCTCTTGGCTGCTTATTGCTGCGTATTGCTGTCTATTGCCAGCCGAAACGTCGCGTGTACCATCCCTTCATCGCCTGCGTCAATGCCGCGTAGGCCAGCAAAATCGGCACCAGGAAAGCGAAGTACGACAATGGCAATGCCTGCAGCTTGAAATTGGAAGCGAACGGCGACATCGGAATAAAAATACCGACGGCCATCACCAGCAATGTCATGCCCATCAGCGGCCACGAAGCACGACTTTGTATGAACGGAATCTTTTGCGTCCGGATCATGTGCACAATCAGGGTCTGCGACAACAACCCTTCGATAAACCAGCCGGATTGGAACAATGTTTGCTGCTCCGGCGTATTCGCGCCATAGACGTACCACATCAGCACGAAGGTTGAAATATCGAAGATCGAACTGATCGGCCCAAAATACACCATGAAGCGTCCGATCCCGTCAGGATTCCAACGCTGCGGCTTGGTCAAAAATTCGGGGTCGACATTGTCGAATGGAATCGCAATCTGCGAAATGTCATACAACAGATTCTGCACCAGCAAGTGCATAGGCAGCATCGGCAGGAACGGCAGGAAGGCACTCGCGATCAATACCGAAAACACGTTGCCGAAATTCGAGCTGGCAGTCATCTTGATGTATTTCAGCATATTGGCAAAGGTCTTGCGCCCTTCCAACACGCCCTCTTCCAGAATCATCAGGCTCTTTTCCAGCAAAATGATGTCTGCCGCCTCTTTAGCGATATCCACTGCGGTATCGACCGAGATGCCGATGTCCGCCGCGCGTAGCGCCGGAGCGTCGTTGATGCCGTCGCCCATGAACCCCAACACGTGCCCCTTGCTCTGGAGCGCACGGATGATGCGTTCCTTGTGGGCCGGAACCAGCCTGGCAAAGACGCTGGTGGCGCTGGCGGCAACCGCCAGTTCTTCCTCGCTCATCGTCTCGATCTGTGAGCCGAGCAGCAGATTATCGACCGGCATGCCCACTTGCTTGCAGATATAGGTGGTGATGATCTCATTATCGCCGGTCAGGACCTTGACGTCCACGCTCAAGCTGTGAAGCCGCTTCAAAGCCTCTACAGCGGTCTCCTTTGGGGGGTCGAGAAAGGCCATGAAGCCCAGCAGGATCAGGTCCGACTCGTCCTTGACCGCGTACACCGGCTCATCGGAGGCACCCGGCATTTGCTTATATGCCAGGGCAACCACCCGGAAGCCTTGGGCGTTCAGGTCGTCCGCCAACTGTCGGCGTTTGGCGTCGTGTTCCGGCAGAACTTCGACGAGTTCCCCTTTGACCTCTACCCGGGTGCACAGGCTCAACATCTCATCCACCGCGCCCTTGCAGATCAGCGTGTTCAACCCGGTTTCATCTTCCACCACCACCGACATGCGCCGACGGACGAAGTCGAAAGGGATCTCGTCTATCTTGTGGTATTTCTCGTCCGCTTTCAGGTGCTCTCTCAACTCCTTATGCTCGAGAATG
>PKWO01000349.1:0-248 GCA_003132085.1 Oxalobacteraceae bacterium
GTGCTGGCGGTGCCCATCACCGAGCAGGTGCCGACGCTGGCCACCAATTGATTGTTTACGTCAGCGATTTCTTCCGCATCGATTTCCTCAGCACGATATTTGCCCCAGAAACGGCGGCAATCGGTACAGGCGCCGACGCGCTCGGAGCGATGCGAACCGGTCAGCATCGAACCCGTCACCAGTTGAATCGCAGGCACGCCGGCCGAGGCCGCACCCATCAATTGCGCGGGCACTGTCTTGTCGCAGCC
>PKWO01000349.1:341-3277 GCA_003132085.1 Oxalobacteraceae bacterium
CCGCGCTTCACCGCTTCGATCAGTTGCGGCGCATTGCCATGACAGGGGTTGTAGGCGCTGCCGGTATTCGCAATGCCGATGATGGGCCGGTCTAAGGCGCTGTCGGTATATCCCGCGCCCTTGATAAAAGCCTTGCGCAGAAACAGCGAAAAACCCGCGTCGCCGTAGCTGGTCAGGCCTTTATGCAGGCCCTTGGGCTTATCTTTCTTGGAGTCATTGCTCGAATTGCTCATCTCAACCTCACCATCCGCTGCGGATTATTAATACTTTTCTCAATAGCGGATGGTAACAGTTCAAAGGAGTAGGCTCAACTCATGATGCCAATTTGCCAGGGCACGAACTCGTGATCACCAAGACCCAGCTTTTCGCTCTTCGAGGCTTCGCCCGAAGCCGTGCGCAGAAAGAGCTCAAAAATCCGCTGGCCCATTTCCTGGACCGACACCGTACCGTCGAGGATTTCACCGCAGTTGATATCCATATCCTCTTCAAGGCGGTTGAACATCGGGCTATTGGTCGCCAGCTTGATGCAGGGCGCAGGTTTGGAGCCGAACATCGAGCCCCGGCCGGTAGTAAAGGCGATCAGATTGGCGCCGCCGGCGATTTGACCGGTCGCAGAAACCGGATCGAAGCCGGGGGTGTCCATAAACACAAAACCCTTGGCATTCACGGGCTCGGCATATTTATAGACTTCCATCAGCGGGCCTGTGCCGCCCTTCATCGACGAACCCAGCGACTTCTCAAAAATATTCGCCAGGCCGCCGATCTGGTTGCCCGGGCTGACCTGGCCATTGATCTGCACATCGCGACCCACCGAATATTCATCCTTCCACCAGCGGATACGCTCGATCAGCTTTTCGCCGATCGCCTGGCTTGCGGCACGCCGTGTCAAGGTGTGCTCAACGCCATAGATCTCGGGGGTTTCAGACAGAATCCCGGTGCCGCCATGGCGCGCCAAAATATCCACGGCCGCGCCGAGTGCGGGATTGGCGGTAATCGACGAGAAGCCGTCCGAGCCGCCGCACTGCAGGCCTACGCTGAGATGACTGGCGGATACCGTTTCGCGCTTCACGTTGTTGGCCTCTGGCAATAAGGCGCGCACCGCTTCAATGCCGGCCTCGATGGTTTTACGTGTGCCGCCCGTCTCTTGCATGATAAAGGTGTGCAGATGCGGGCTGGCCTTGAGTTCCTCCTGCTCCATCAGACCTTTTAACTGATTGCGCTCACAACCCAGGCCTATCACCAAAGCCGCGGCAAGATTCGGATGGCGGGCATAGCCGGCCATGGTGCGGCGGAGCAATTGCATGGGCTCGCCGGTCATTTCCATGCCGCAGCCGATTGAGTGACTGAAGGCGACCACACCATCGACATTCGGAAATTCGGCCAGCCGCTCGGGCGTAAACCATTCGGCGATCTTTTTCACGACCGTGGCTGAACAATTCACGGTGGACAAAATGCCGATGAAATTGCGCGTACCGACCTTGCCATTGGCGCGCACATAACCTTTGAAGGTTGCGCGCTCGGACTCGGGCACCATTTGCACAGGCTTGAATTCACTGGCATAGGCGTAATCGCGGTCGAATTCGCGAAACTCGGTGTTATGACTGTGCACCATGGTGCCCGGCTCGATATCCACATTCGCAAAGCCGACCGTGACGCTGTATTTGAGGATGGGCTCGCCCTTGAGGATTTTCCTGGCAGCGATTTTGTAACCTGCGGGCACTTGACTGCGGCTGGTGAAATTCTCGCCCGGCACTTCCGTACCTATCGCCACATCCACCCGCGCGACCACAACATTGTCATTGGGATGCAGGCGGATGACCGGGCCAATCAGGCGCTTTTCAGAGATTTCTATCATGGTGGTTCAGAGTAAAAGTTGCCTTATCGGGCTCGCAACGCGGTTGACGAAGCGTCCAGGAATCGGATACGATTTGGGTAAGCGGTTTATAAAAAAATAATTGAGGCCCGCTTTAAAAGTGTAAATGACTGTATTTAAACACTTTTTATCTATAAATTACCTATGACAACTAGAGCAATCGCTTCCGAAAAAAATCACCAGACTGCTTCGAAGATTGTTTCGGTCGAAGCCCGCACCATCAGCATTCCCCTCGACAGCCCAACTTCCTTCTCTACCCGCCAGGTGTTTTCACGCGACTATGTGGTGGTCCGCGTACGCACCGAAGACGGCCATGAAGGCCAGGGTTTTTGTTACGGCGGCAGCCGCGGCGGCAGTCTGGTCGCAAGCGCCGTACAGATTCTGCTGGCGCCGATACTGATCGGCAAGAGCGCACTGAATGTCGAAGGCCTGTGGCAGGAAATGTATCAGGAGACCCTGCTGCACGGCCGCGCCGGCTCGGTCATGCGCGCGATCTCGATAGTCGACGTGGCGCTCTGGGACAGGAATTCGCGTGCCGTCGGTTTGCCGCTCAGCCAGTACCTGGGCGGCACCGGCAAAACCACGGTGCCAGCTTATGCGAGCGGCGGTTATTACCTGGAAGGCAAGACCCCGGAAAAACTCGGCGAGGAAATGGCCTCGTATGTGGCGCTGGGTTTCAAGGCGGTCAAGATGAAGGTCGGCCGCGGCGACCTGAAGAGCGAAGAAGCGCGCATCCGCGCCGCACGTGAAGCCATCGGCGACGATATTCTTCTGACCCTCGATGCCAACAATGCCTGGCAGGATTTATCGACCGCAGTTGAATATATGAAGCGCTATGAGCCCAGCAATCCTTACTGGATTGAAGAGCCCTTCAGCCCGGACGATATCGAGAACCACGCCGAGCTCGCCAAGCGCACCTCGGTCATGGTCGCCACCGGAGAAATCGAAGCCGGACGCTGGCGCCATAAGGAACTCATTGAAAAACGCGCGGCAGCAATACTGCAAACCGATGCCGCAGTCTGTGGCGGCATTACGGAATTCCGCAAGATCGCCGCCACCGCCG
>PKWO01000423.1 GCA_003132085.1 Oxalobacteraceae bacterium
GTGGAGTAGACCCCCATGCCGCCGGTGTTGGGGCCGGCGTCATCGTCATACAAACGTTTATGATCCTGGCTGGTGGCGAGCGGCAGGATATTTTTGCCATCCACCATGACAATGAAGCTGGCTTCTTCACCGGACAGGAATTCTTCCACCACCACGCGCGCGCCGGCATCGCCAAAGCGATTGTCGGACAACATCATGTCGATCGCATCGTGCGCTTCCGACAGCGTCATGGCAACTACGACTCCCTTGCCGGCGGCCAAGCCGTCGGCCTTGACGACGATAGGTGCGCCATGTTCATCAATGTATTGATGGGCTGCGCGGGCATCCGAAAAGGTCTGGTAGTCGGCGGTTGGAATCGCATGGCGCTTCATGAATGCCTTGGCGAAATCCTTCGAACTTTCAAGTTGCGCCGCTTCCTTGGTCGGACCGAAAATCTTCAAGCCTTGCTCGCGAAATAGATTGACGATACCGGCGGCGAGCGGGGTTTCCGGGCCGACCACTGTCAACGCGATATGTTCTTGCTTGACGAACTCAGCCAGCGCCAGCGGATCCGTGATCGGCACATTCTGCAGCCGGATGTCAAGTGCCGTGCCGCCATTTCCTGGCGCCACGTAGACCATTTGTATCCGTTCGGATTGAGCGATTTTCCAAGCCAGGGCATGTTCGCGGCCGCCTGAACCGATTACCAGAATTTTCATGGATGGGGATAATTAAAAGGCTTACTCATCAATCACGGCGTTGGTATAAACCTCTTGTACATCATCCAGGTTTTCTAATGCATCGAGCAATTTTTGCATTTTGACCGCATCGTCACCGGTAAATACCGTCTCGGTTGCCGGTTTCATCGTCACTTCGGCCATTTCCGCCTTGAATCCGGCTTTTTCCAGTGCTTCCTTGACGGACGACAGGTCATGCGGCGGACAGATGACTTCAATTCCGCCTTCATCGTCGGTGACGACGTCCTCGGCGCCGACTTCCAGTGCTTTCTCGATTAGCGCATCTTCATTTGTGCCGGGAGCAAAGAACAATTGCCCGCAATGCTGGAATAAAAAGGCAACCGACCCTTCGGCCCCCATATTGCCGCCGAACTTGGAAAATGCATGCCGCACCTCGGCTACGGTACGAACCCGGTTGTCTGTCATGCAATCGACGATGATGGCGGCACCGTTGGTGCCATATCCCTCATAGCGGATTTCTTCATAGTTGGCGCCGTCCAGGCCGCCGGTGCCGCGTGCGATCGCGCGTTGCACATTGTCTTTCGGCATGTTGGCGTCGGCAGCTTTTTCGACCGCAAGGCGCAAACGGGGGTTGGTGGCAATATCGCCTCCGCCCAGACGGGCGCCAACGGTAATTTCCTTTATCAAGCGGGTCCAGACTTTGCCGCGCTTGGCGTCGGTGGCCGCTTTCTTGTGTTTGATATTGGCCCATTTACTATGTCCAGCCATGACGACTCTTTCCCGGGTGTTAGTTGGTGGGAGCCTGCACGACGAAGGCCGGGAGTCTGTCGAATACACGCTCCTGGAGCGGAATATGCACAATTCCATCCTCGTCAGACCTACAGGCGATCAGCAATTTTACCATACCAAGAGCCCCCAAAATCGACCCGGAAGCGTCAAATGCGGCTCCCGCATCGCCTCAGGCGGACATCTGGGCATTCCATGCGTCCAAACCGCCAATCAGCGGCCTCACATGGCGGAAACCATGGCGAATCAACTGTTTGGCGATAATTGCGGCGCTGGCTTCGTTGGGGCAACTGCAATACACAATAACCGGCCGGTCCTTCGCTATGTTGTTGAACGCGTTGCTCGGAGATTCCCGACTGTACAAAAGCGCGCCGGGAATAGCTGGCTCCAACTCTTGCGCGGCGCGGCTGCGCGCGTCGACAATCAACGGTTCGTGTCCGCGCTCAATTAATTCTTTCAATTCATCCACCGTGATGCGCGCCATGCGCAGCATTTTATAAAAACGCCGGCGCTCATAGAATTTGAGCGAGATCACCAGGGCCAGCAGGGATGCCAGAATCAACAACGCAGTCAATCCCATGGTGGCGAGGACATCCAGAATGCGATCGATGCTGTTATGAAAAAACGCGCCGATTGTGAGTCCTGTTCCGGTCCACAGTAACGCCCCGCCCAGGCTGAAGGCCAAGAATTTCTGCCCGCTGGTTCCCATCAACCCCGCGAGAGGAGGCGCGATAGTGCTGAAGCCGGGAATGAATTTGCTGACGATCAGTGATTTCGCCCCCCATCGGCTAAAGGTGTCTACCGTTTGGCTAACGCAATAATCCGGCGAAAGTGAGATGCGGCACAGCAGACCCAGGATTTTCTTGCCATAATGCCTGCCAGCCGTGTACCACAGATAGTCGCTGAGGAGGCAGGCAGCGACGCTCACCAGCAGGCATTCCAGCCATACCATCTGCCCGTTCATCGCCAGTGCGCCGGTTACGATAAGAATCGGGAACGCAGGGATGGGCAAGCCGATTTGCTCCAGCAATACATTGGCGAATACGATTAGCAATCCATATTGTTGCAACATTGGCATTAATTTTTGCATTGGCGTATCGTGTTGGGCATGGTGGACGCTGGATCGGAAATCCCTGTGTTCGATATCTGGGGTTTCGACACAGCTTGGCAAGGGGTTAATTTTGATCCGAATTTTCAGCGTTGCCAACGGAATTGCCCGCTCCTGCTATGCTAGCGCAATACTACACCAGCAGTTGGCCGGATTTACCTGATAACCGATATAGATTGCGAGAATCACCATGCCTCAACAGAAAGGCGCCAGGCCCGACGCGTCGACAGACCAGACCTTGACCTATGTCGCACCCTGCAATTTACCGACACCGTGGGCGACGTTTCAGCTACACGCATTCGTGGAAAAGTCCACCGGTAAAGAACATTTGGCCATGACTTTGGGCGAAATTGCCGATGGGAGACCGGTTCTGGTACGTATCCATTCGGAATGCCTGACCGGCGATGCCTTATTCAGTCAGCGCTGCGATTGCGGAGCGCAGTTGGAGGCCGCGTTGCGCAAGATCGCGGCCGAAGGGCGGGGGGCGTTGTTTTATTTGCGGCAAGAGGGGCGCGGGATAGGACTTGTCAATAAGATTCACGCGTACCGGCTGCAAGATGCAGGCGCCGACACGGTCGAGGCCAACCAGGAATTGGGGTTTGCGCCGGATCAGCGCAATTACCGCTTATGCCAGCCGATGCTGCAACGGCTTGGCATTACCGCACTGCGCCTGATGACCAATAATCCGCGCAAGATCGACGCGATCGAATTGATGGGCTTGCAGGTGGTGGAACGGATTCCGCTGGTGGTCAATCGGAATCCGCACAACGAACGGTACCTGACCACCAAGGCCGCAAAGCTCGGGCATTTGATGCAACCATGAATAGATTTTCTTTCCGAAAAGAAAGGGTAGGTGGATCGTGAATCTTGGAATCGACGGCATGCAAGCGCTGGTGTGCGGTGCCAGCAAGGGCTTGGGGCGCGGTTGTGCGGAGGCGTTGGCGGCAGAAGGGGTGCACGTTACTGTGGTGGCGCGTCATGCCGACGCATTGGAATTGGCTGCGGCTGAGATTCGACAAAGTACCGGTAGTAAAGTGACGACGGTGGCATGCGACATTACTACCGACGGGGGTCGTATGAAGGCATTGGCGGCTTGCCCGCAACCCGATATCTTGGTGACCAATGCCGGCGGGCCGCCGACCGGGGATTTTCGAAACTGGAGCAGGGACGACTGGATTGCGGCGCTCGATGCCAATATGTTGACGCCGATCGAATTGATTAAAGCGACGGTGGACGGCATGATGCAACGTGGTTTTGGCCGGATTGTGAACATTACGTCGAGTTCGGTGAAGGCGCCGATCGATATTCTAGGTCTGTCGAATGGTGCCCGGTCCGGTTTGACCGGATTTGTGGCTGGCTTGGCGCGCAAAACCGTATTGCACAACGTGACCATCAACAATTTGTTGCCGGGCCCGTTTGACACCGCGCGGCTGACGGCGACGCTTTCCGACGCTGCACTGGCAACCGGCAGAAGTATTGACGAAGTGCGCGAAGCCCGCCGTTTGCAGAATCCGGCGCAACGTTTTGGCACCCCTGCGGAATTCGGCGCAATGTGCGCGTTCCTGTGTAGCCGCCATGCCGGATACCTGACTGCGCAGAACATCTTGCTGGATGGCGGCGCGTATCCAGGCACGTTTTAGTCCGGACGTTGCCCGACGAATTGTTTTTGCTAAACTTGCATGGAGCGGTAGTGAAAAAACGTATTGCATTAATTGCGCACGATGAAAAGAAAGACGACATGGTGGTGTTGGCCGCTGAATATACGAATTTTTTGCGGCAATGTTTATTGGTGGCCACCGGCACGACCGGGAAACGCATATCCGACGAAGTCGGGCTGACTGTGGAGCGCATGCTGTCCGGCCCGTTTGGCGGCGATATGCAGATTGGTGCCCAATTGGTGGAAGGCAAGATCGACTGCGTGATTTTTTTGCGCGATCCGATGACGCCGCAGCCGCACGAGCCGGATATTAACGCGTTGGTTCGCTCATGCGATGTGCATAATGTCCCTTGCGCAACGAATATGGCGTCGGCCAGACTGCTGTTGTCGCAACTTGCAGAGTTTCATCACGCCGACGCTCACGTACACTCTTAAAAAGTAAAGAAATTGAGGATCATCATGACTAAAGCGATTCGCATATTGCAGGCCGGTGGCCCGGAAGTAATGAATCTGGTGGATGTCGAGGTCGGGGAGCCGGGGCCTGGCGAAGCACGAGTTCGCCACGTAGCCTGCGGTTTGAATTATATCGATGTCTATTTTCGAACCGGTCTTTATCCGCAAGCATTGCCGGCCGGTTTGGGTATGGAAGCCAGTGGTGTGGTGGAGGCGGTAGGTGCCGGGGTATCGCATGTGCAGGTGGGGGATCGGGTGGCTTATGCGGGCCGTCCGCCAGGCGCCTATGCGGAAGCGCGGGTGATGCCTGCGGCAATTTTGGTGAAATTGCCCGACGCGATTGATTTTGATTCCGCCGCCGGCATGATGCTGCAGGGATTGACCGTGCAATATTTGTTTCGGCGAACCTTCCCGTTGCGCGGCGGGGAGACGATCCTGTTCCACGCCGCTGCCGGCGGTGTCGGGTTGATCGCCTGCCAATGGGCGCGGGCGCTTGGGGTCACTATGATCGGAACGGTCGGTTCCGACGAAAAAGGCGTGCTGGCGAAGGCCAACGGCTGTGCGCATGTGATCAATTACAACAAACAGGACTTTGTCCAGCAGGTTAAGGAAATAACCGGAGGCAAAGGCGTGCCGGTGGTGTACGATTCGATCGGCAAGGATACTTTTACCGGTTCGCTGGACTGTCTGGCGCCGCTGGGAATGATGGTGAGTTACGGCAGCGCGTCCGGCCCGGTTGCCCCGTTCGGACTCAACGAATTGGCCTCGCGCGGCTCACTTTTCATCACGCGGCCGACCTTGTTCACCTACACGGCCAAGCGCGAGGATCTCGATGCGATGGCGAGCGAGTTGTTTGGCATGGTTGAAAGCGGGCGCATCAAAATCGACATCAATCAACGCTACGCGCTCAAGGATGCGGCGCAGGCGCATCGCGATCTGGAGGCGCGTAAGACGAGCGGTTCCACCATCTTGATTCCGTAGCCGATTGCCGCGCTCGCGGCAATCATGGAAATCGCCGGTACTGCCTGAGGTCACACGCACCTAGTGTCCCGAGTCATTAATTCGTGGACCAAATATGTTGAGAGTCGCCCCAATACTGCGTCACAAATGCGCGCAAGGCCTCGGCCTTGCTGTGCTTTGTTCCTTGTCTTGCGCCGATTTCACCACATTTAATTGTTCCACAAATTAATGACTCGGGACGCTAGCGTTGATTGGTAAAATAACCTTCTGCCTCACTTCCCGGTGATCTATCCTAATATCATGCGTACCGAAACTTCCCAAGCGATATATCGCAAGAATTACTCCGTCCCCAATTTTCACGTCGAAACGGTCGAAATGGGTTTCGACCTAGATCCAGCCGCTACACATGTCTCCACGCGTTTGGTGATGCAGCGCAATCCGGCCAGTTCCGGCGCTAGCCTGGAATTATATGGCGAGGAGTTGGAGTTGCTGCAATTGCGGATGAACGGCAAGTTGCTGACTGAGCGCTCTTATCGCCTGCACCAAGGCGTGCTGAGCATTGCCAAGGCGCCGGACAACGTCATCCTGGAGATTGTGACCCTCGTTCACCCGGACAAAAACACGTCGCTGATGGGTTTGTATGTGTCAAACGGCAATTTTTTCACCCAATGCGAAGCGGAAGGCTTTCGTAAAATCACTTTCTTCCCGGATCGCCCGGATGTTATGGCGAAATATACGGTGATGTTACGTGCCAATAAAGCCAGGTATCCGGTTTTATTGTCAAATGGCAACTTGATTGAGTCGGGCGATCTGGGTGACGGCCGCCACTATGCGAAATGGGAAGATCCATTCAAAAAGCCGTCCTATCTGTTTGCGCTGGTGGCCGGCAATCTAGTGTGCCAGGAAGAGCAATTCAGGCTCAAATCGGGGCGTGACGTATTGTTGCAAGTGTGGGTCGAGGACGGCAATCTGGACAAAACGCAGCACGCGATGGATTCCCTGAAAAACAGCATACGCTGGGATGAAGAGCGTTTTGGCCTGGAACTCGATCTGGATCGCTTCATGATTGTGGCGGTCGGCGATTTCAATATGGGCGCGATGGAAAATAAGGGCTTGAATATATTCAATACCAAGTTTGTGCTGGCAAATGAACGTATTGCTACCGATGCCGATTATTCCAACATTGAATCGGTGGTGGGTCACGAGTACTTTCACAATTGGACCGGCAATCGGGTCACTTGCCGCGACTGGTTTCAATTGTCGTTGAAAGAAGGCCTGACTGTGTTCCGCGATCAAGAATTCTCGGCAGACATGATCGGAACCGACAGTGGGCGCGCAGTCAAGCGCATTGAAGACGTGCGCGTGCTGCGCCAGGTGCAATTTCCGGAAGACGCCGGACCCATGGCGCATCCGGTGCGTCCTGATTCCTATGTGGAGATCAATAATTTCTATACCGTAACGATTTACGAAAAAGGTTCGGAAGTCGTGCGAATGTATCAAACCTTGTTGGGACGCGAAGGTTTTCGCAAAGGCATGGATTTGTATTTCCAACGGCATGATGGGCAGGCGGTTGAATGCGACGATTTTCGGGCAGCGATGGTCGATGCAAACCGGCGCGATTTGAGTCAGTTCGAACGTTGGTATAGCCAGGCCGGTACGCCGCGCATTGCGGCTGAAGCGCAATACGACGTAAGCGAAAGGACCTACACGCTGACCCTCTCGCAATCTTGTCCGGCAACCCCGGGGCAGGCCAAAAAGCTGCCTTTTCTTATTCCGGTGGCGATCGGCTTGCTGGGAAGCGATGGTCGCGATATGCCTTTGCATCTGGATGGCGCGGAACCTGACGCCGGCCTGGAGTCGGCGGCGTCGCACACGCATGTTCTGGAGCTGGTCGAGCCGCGGCAAACTTTCCGGTTTGTCGGCGTCGAAGAAAAGCCTGTGCCATCCATTTTGCGCGATTTCTCGGCGCCGGTGGTGCTGGAATTCAATTACAGCGACGCCGAACTGGCCTTCCTGATGGCGCACGACAGCGACCCGTTCAATCGCTGGGAGGCCGGGCAGCGACTAGCGATGCGCCGGCTGCTGGCGCTGGCTCACGCAGTGCAGGAGGGCGGCCACGATATGCTGAAAGTCGATGCGGCGCTTGGCGAGGCGTTCCAAGCTACCCTGAATGATGCGATGCTTGATCCGGCCTTCCGTGAAGTGATGTTGACGTTGCCGTCGGAAACGATGATCGCCGAACAAATGGAAGTGATCGATCCGCAGGCGATCTACACAGCGCGTCAATTTCTGCGCAAAACGCTGGCAAGGGCACTGCGTGCCGATTTGTTGAACGCCTACGATGCGAATCAGACGCCCGGCGCCTATAGTCCAAGTGCGGGTCCGGCAGCGAAGCGCGCGCTCAAGAACCTGGCGCTATCCTATTTGAATGAACTGGACGACGCCGAAGCGCATGCGCGTGCCCAGCATCAATACGATCACGCCAACAATATGACGGATCGTCTGGCGGCACTTGCGGCCTTGACCAACAGCCATGCTCCTGGGCGGGAGGCTGCGTTGAGAGGGTTTTACCGCGATTTCGAGCACGAGGCATTGGTGATCGACAAGTGGTTCATGTTGCAAGGCGGCGCGCCCACCACCGATGTGGCGATGGTGCGCAGGCTGATGCAGCATCCGGCGTTTACGCTAAAGAATCCGAATCGCGCCCGCAGTTTGCTGTTCAGCTTCTGCAACGGCAACGCTTCCCGATTCCACGCGGTTGACGGCGGCGGTTATGCATTCTGGGCGGAACAGGTCGTAGCGCTTGACGCGATCAACCCCCAAGTCGCGGCGCGCTTGGCGCGGACGTTGGATCGCTGGCGCAAGTATGCGCCGGCAGCCCAGAAGAAGATGCATGCCGCATTGACGCAGATCGTTGAGAGCCCAAAACTGTCCAGGGATGTGCTCGAAGTCGTGACGAAAGCGCTGGCCGGCTGATCCGCATTAAACGATGTAAATCATTTAAATCGTATGGTTCAAAATCTTTTTGAGGAAAGTGCTTGCCAAGGGTGGGGAGTGCTTGCTATAGTTCGGCTCCCGTGACGAGACGAGGCAAGCGCAGAAGGAGATGCGGGCTGAGTTGGGTGATGGGAGGAGGTTGAAGTGGTGGTGTTTT
>PKWO01000205.1 GCA_003132085.1 Oxalobacteraceae bacterium
TAACCACCGCCATGTTGGTATCTGCGGCCAGGCGCCTTCCGACTATCCCGATGTCGCTGAATATCTGGTGAAAATCGGGATTGACTCAATAAGCCTGAATCCCGACACCATCATCAAAACCACGCGGCACGTCCTGGAAGTGGAACAAAGCCTGGGACGGCCGCCACGCGAATGAATATGTTTAACCGGGGGTACTTTTATGAGCGAAAACATGGACATGCCGATTTCATCAATGATGGCGAAGGAAACCAAGACAGTCGCAATGGACGATACGATCTCCCATGTTGAAGAGGTCTTGCATACCAATAATCTGTCGGCTTTGCCGGTCATCGGGAGGGCGGAAGACGTCGTTTTTGGGATTATCAGCACGCGGGATTTGATGCGTTTTCACGTTGAAAAAAGAGATCCAACCGTGGTACGCGCTTGGGAAATCTGTTCCTATAAACCGGTGGAGGTCGGGCCCGATGTTTCAATTAACCAAGTAGCCAGACTCATGGTCACAAAAGGCATTCATCATGTGCTAATCACCGAAAACAAGGAAATATTAGGCATCGTTTCAGCGCTCGACTTCGTGAAGAAGTTTATTCAGGATGATGTGTAATTATTGCCGCCGATACAATTTTTACCTTGGCGGACGTACATCTAGGAAATGATGCCAGGTATGCGGGACACGCAAATCGTCCCGTAGCGCACTGCAGCGCCAACGATCATAGGGCGTTTGATCGCCGTGTTTCGCCAACGCAAGCGATCAGTGGAGATAGAAGTTGGCGACTAGACCAAGCAACGTGAAAGTCAGCGCAGCTTGGAAGCACCTGTACCGCGCGTGTGACTTGAAAGGAAATACCGTAAACTGTTGATTGAAAAATTACACCACACATCTACCGCAGGCAGATCCGCAGGCAGATTTATGGCGTAATCTTATCCGTTAAGCAGTTTACATGCCCCAAGTCAACGCGCCATCCGACTTGTCGCCGGAGGTTGCAGCGTCAAGCGATTCACGGAACTTGACTGCGAACAGCACAGCCAGGATTGAGTACAATGTAATACCCTTCCGCTGCGACGCATTTTGGCCGTTATTGTTTCGAATTGAGACTGGTGTTGTTGAAATAGACATAGCATGCACTCCTGATCAATTAAAAATTCCGTTGTTGCAGTGCAGTATAAATATTAACGATCATCATGTCTAATCAAGAGATCTCATACCTGATATAGTCAATATGAATATCAGTACCGTCTTGGCAGCCAAATGGCATAGAGGTGCGCAAGCAATAAAAACGAGCAAAGGCGTTCAGATTCAAGATGGAAAATGCGAGAAAGTCGACCAAAAACACACGCTAGTCAGGCCAAGTTAAGCGACCTTCAGATTGGCGTTAACAACTTTATCGCTTGTGCGTCCCCAAAAACGGGTTGATTGGATGGTGTTGCGTGAGGGTTGTGGCAGCGGCGTTGATCGGGATATTACCGACGCAAACCGCCTTACATTGTTTATATAAATGCAATTTTTGCGCAGTAATCGTCAGATTTTTCCTTGATGCTTCAATCTGGACAGCGTCTCCGGCGAGATATTGAGGTAGGAAGCGAGTTCCTTTTTTGGAAGGAGATCAAACAGATCCGCATATTTCCTTCGGAAGCGATGCACGCGCCCCGGCGCATCCAGCAAATGAAGCGTAATGGTATGCGCCATGATCTCACTCATCAGGCGCATCACCTCATACTCGAACGCTTGCTTGACCGGTGCATGGGCATCAATAAACTCCACCCACTGTGGTAGAGGTAGTTTCACCACGCGTGCCTTGGTTACGGACACTATGCTATAAGGCGTCGGCGTCTTAAGGCGCCAAGCCGCATAACTGGTCTCCATATCGCGGCTATGGGTAAAGCGCAGGATCATCTCCTTGGCCTGCTGATTGGTCACCACTCGCTTCAGGATGCCGTCGAGAATGAAATACTGCTCCATCTCATGCACCCCCTGATGCAACAGAAAATCACCCTTTTGGCAGTCCACCACCGTCAAATGACGCTCCAGTTCCATCATTTCACGCTCGTTCAATCCTTTCAAGGCTATATTTTGCGTGAGTTGGACCCGAATGACATTATGTTCTGGATGATGATCGACTAACGACATGTGAAGATACGGCCTACAAGGAAGCGGTTGGAGTGAAGATGGTGAACATGATGCAGCGAAAATTGACCTTGGTCAATGATAGAAGCGCCGGCAGGTCAGTATGATAAGCCCACTTGAATAGGTATGAGTAAAAGCGCATGTTGACGCGTACCTCTAAATATCTGCCGTCGGAGGCTGCTGGAGTCCGGGGCCATTTGCGAGCCGCGTTGCACAACCTTTATCAAAATCAAACGAAGAGAAGCATCCCATTATGACAAACGACACGCAATCACCAGCACTGACCGACGGGTTTCATCTAGTAATCGATGCCCTGAAACACAACGACATTGACACCATCTTCGGTCTCGTCGGCATTCCGATCACCGATCTGGCACGCTTGGCCCAAGCTGAAGGGATGCGCTTCATCGGCTTCCGTCACGAACAACACGCCGGCAATGCGGCCGCAATCGCCGGCTATATGACCCAAAAGCCAGGGATTTGCCTGACCGTGTCCGCCCCTGGTTTCTTGAACGGCCTGACAGCATTGGCCAATGCTACCACCAACTGTTTCCCGATGATCCTGATCAGCGGATCCAGCGAACGCGAAATCGTCGACCTGCAACAGGGCGATTACGAAGAAATGGATCAGTTGAATGCCGCAAAACCGTACGCCAAGGCATCCTACCGTATTAACAAAGCAGAAGATATCGGAATCGGCATTGCGCGCGCGATCCGTGCGGCCGTGTCCGGCCGTCCTGGCGGCGTCTATCTGGACCTGCCGGCGCAATTGCTTGGTCAGTCGCTCGACGCAGCGCTCGGCAAAAAATCGCTGGTACGCGTGGTCGACCCGGTACCACGTCAAATCCCTGCTCCAGACTCGGTCAAACGCGCGCTCGACCTCCTGAAAGGCGCCAAGCGTCCACTTATCCTTCTCGGTAAAGGCGCGGCGTACGCACAGGCTGATGCCGATATTCGTGCGTTCGTCGAAAAATCCGGCATCCCCTACCTGCCGATGTCGATGGCTAAAGGCCTGCTGCCCGATACCCACCCGCAATCGGCTTCGGCCGCCCGCTCTTTCGTTCTGGCAGAGGCCGACGTCGTGGTGCTGATCGGCGCTCGTCTGAACTGGCTGCTCGCACATGGCAAGGGTAAAACATGGGGTGCTCCAAAGCAATTCATCCAGATCGACATCTCGCCGACGGAAATCGACAGCAACGTGGCGATCGCCGCTCCTGTTATCGGTGACATTGGCTCCTGCGTGTCGGCCCTGCTGACAGGAATCGGTTCCGGCTTTGCCAAGCCGAGCGCCGAGTGGACCGATGCGATCGCGGAACGCAAAGACAAGAACTTGACGAAGATGGCGGCAACCCTCGACCAGAATCCGTCGCCGATGAACTTCCACAGCGCCCTCCGCGCGATCCGTGACGTGCTGAAGACGCGTCCGGATATCAACGTCGTCAACGAAGGCGCCAATACCCTCGATTATGCGCGCAGCATCATCGACATGTACGAGCCGCGCAAGCGTTTCGACTCGGGCACCTGGGGTATCATGGGCATCGGCATGGGTTATGCCATTGGCGCAGCGGTAACCAGCGGCCTGCCTGTGGTTGCCATTGAAGGCGATAGCGCGTTCGGTTTCAGCGGCATGGAACTCGAGACCATCTGCCGCTACCAGCTTCCGATTGTCACCATAGTCTTCAACAACAACGGTGTCTA
>PKWO01000396.1 GCA_003132085.1 Oxalobacteraceae bacterium
CGGCCATCGAAGACTTGCTCGAGTCAGCCGACGATGCGCCGGTGATTCGGATGATCAATGCATTGCTGACGCAGGCATTGCGTGAAGAGGCATCGGACATCCATATTGAGCCGTTCGAGCAAATTTCGGTAGTGCGCTTTCGCATCGACGGTTCCTTGCGCGATGTGGTACGTCCGAAGAAGGCAATCCATGCATCGCTGATTTCACGCATCAAGATCATGGCGCAGTNNGAAAAGCGCCTGCCGCAGGACGGGCGCATCACGCTTCGGGTCGGCGGCAAGCCGGTCGACGTGCGGGTTTCCACTTTGCCCACCGGTCACGGTGAACGCGCGGTATTGCGGCTGCTAGACAAAGAGGCCGGGCAACTCGAGTTAACGCATCTCGGCATGAGTTCCGAGGTATTGTCGCAGTTCGATGCACTGATCAGCCAGCCGCACGGCATCGTGCTGGTTACCGGACCGACCGGTTCTGGTAAAACCACGACCTTGTATGCGGCGTTGACGCGCTTGAACGCCAGCACCACCAACATATTGACGGTTGAAGACCCAATCGAATATGAACTTGCCGGCGTCGGGCAAACCCAGGTCAACGCGCGCATCGAAATGACTTTTGCCAAAGCATTACGGGCGATTTTGCGGCAAGACCCCGATATCATCATGATCGGCGAGATACGTGATCTGGAAACCGCGCAAATCGCGGTGCAGGCATCGTTGACCGGCCATCTGGTTTTGGCGACCCTGCATACCAATGACTCTGCGGCGGCGGTGACGCGTCTGCTCGATATGGGCATTGAGCCATTCTTGCTGTCTTCGTCCTTGCTTGGAGTGGTTGCACAACGGCTGGTGCGCAAATTATGTTCGCATTGCAAGCGCCGGGACGATCACGGGTGGGTGGCGGTCGGATGCGAAAAATGCGGGCATACCGGATATCACGGACGCGTAGGCGTCTACGAGTTGCTGCGCACGACCGATGCAATCAGCGCACAAATACACAATCTGGCATCGGAGGCGGACATTCGCACAGCGGCCCAGCACGACGGTATGCGTACCATGCGTGAAGACGGTGAACGCTGGCTGGCCGAAGGCGTGACGACGCAGGCTGAACTGATGCGCGTGACCAAGGAATAATATCCGATGAAAAATAACCGCCATCGGCAAGGCAGCGGCGCGTTCGCGATAGAGCAGCGAAGCGGGAAATTTGTGATCGTGGAAGGTAGATAAGACGTGCCAGCATTTCGCTACGAAGCCATCGACGCAGTCGGCAATACCAAGAAAGGGGTTGTCAATGCAGATAGTGCGCGCGCCGCGCGGGCCGACTTGCGCGCGCGCGATCTGGCGCCGATTGCCGTCGAGCCGATTACCACCCAGGTCGATGCGGCGGGGCGAACCAAGGCACGCGCGTTCGGCGATCATTTGTCGACCATCGAACTGGCGTTGTTTACCCGTCAACTAGCGAGTTTGCTGGAAGCCAGCCTACCGTTGGAACAGGCATTTTCTGCATTGCTGGAACAGGCGGAGCGGCCATTTGTGCGCGACCTGATCGCCTCGATACGCTCCGAGGTGATGGGTGGGTCATCGCTGTCGGATGCGTTGTCGCAACATCCGCGCGATTTCGCCGACATTTATCGCGCGCTGGTGGCGTCCGGCGAACAAATCGGGCAATTGTCGCGCGTGCTGTCGCGCTTGGCGGACTTTATCGAACGGCGCAATGCGCTGGTGCAAAAAGTGAAACTTGCGTTCACGTATCCGGCCATCGTGACGGTGGTTGCGTTTGCGATTGTCATTTTTTTGCTCACCTATGTAGTGCCGCAAATCGTTTCGGTGTTTGCCAACACGAAGCAAAAATTACCGATATTAACCATCATGATGCTGGCGGTGTCGGACTTCGTGCGTCATGACGGCTGGATCGTGTTGTTGGTGGTTGTCGCCATGGCGCTGGCGTGGCGCAGTGCGCTGAAGAATCCCGACATCAAGCGCCGCTGGCATACCTGGCTGTTGACCGCGCCGCTCTATGGTAAATTCGAGCGCAGCCTGAACACATCGCGTTTCGCCAGCACCTTGGCGATTACGACCGGGTCCGGCGTGCCTATTCTGCGTGCGTTGCAAACCAGTCGCGATACCTTGTCGAATGTGGCCATGCGCATACAGGTGGAGGAAGCAACCGCCAGTGTGCGCGAGGGCGTCAGCCTGGCACGGGCATTATCCGCGCACAAGCATTTCCCGCCGATGCTGATACACATGATTCGCGCCGGCGAAGTAACGGGCGAACTGCCTGCCATGCTGGAGCGGGCGGCCAACGCGCAGGAGCAGGATCTGGAGCGGCGCGCGATGACCATTGCGGGGTTGCTGGAACCGGCGTTGATTTTGGCGATGGGCGTTGTCGTGTTGTTGATCGTGCTGGCCGTACTGATGCCGATTATCGAAATCAATCAGTTAGTGCATTGAACCTAAAAACGACAGTAGACCACTTGCGGATAACGAGAAGCACATGATTACATTGAACAAGAAAGGCATCGAATGAAACGCTGGCCGATTCTGGTGAGTTTCGTATTGTTCATCGGCCTCTGTGTGTCCGGAACATTCTGGGTCATGCAACTGTTCAAGCCCGCCGTACGTCCGGTTACTGCGCCGAAACAGCAAACCAGAATTGAGGTCAATCGCGAGGCGGTCGTTGGCTTGTTTGGCGGGCGGGCGGTAGCGGTCGCCGCTGCCAGCAATTTTCAATTGAAGGGCGTGGTGGTCGCCAACAACGCGCTGGAAAGCATCGCAATCCTGGCTGCGGACGGCAAACCGGCCGAGGCGATCAGGGTTAATTCTGAAGCAATACCCGGTGTGACAGTGAAGGAAGTGCACTCCCAATACGTGTTGTTATCCGAGGGCGGACTCATCAAACGGGTAGAGTTGCCGGTTGCGGCGCCGCAGTCCAGACCGGAGTCGCCGATCGGCGCCGCGGTGCAAACGCAACCTGCGCCGCCGGCTGTGCCGCCGAACATCGCAGCGCAAGGCATTCCGCCGCAGTATGGCGCAACGCCTGAAGGCGAACCGCCACCACCTCCACCTCCACAGCAAAGCCTGCCGTCTGGTCGCGTCGGTCGCTCGGCCGGGCGCAACTTGAATAACAATTAGTACGGTCGGTTCAAGTGCGCGAAGCCAATATGGGCTTCTCAGCCGTTTTCACAATACGTAGCGCGACAAGTCCTCATTGACAGCCAGTTCGGCGAGCCGCTCGTCGACGTAACCGGCGTCAATCGCAACATCCCGGATGTTGCCGTCGGCAGCCGAGAACGATTCGTCTTCCAGCAGTTTTTCCATCACCGTGTAGAGGCGCCTCGCCCCGATGTTTTCGGTTTTTTCATTGACCGAAAAAGCGATTTCCGCGAGACGCGTAATGCCGTCCTGAGTGAAGGTCACCGCAACGCCTTCGGTTGCCAGCAACGCTTGATATTGTTTGGTGAGACAGGCATCGGTACCGGTCAAGATACGCTCAAAATCGGCAATCGATAGTGACTCCAGTTCTACGCGAATCGGAAAGCGCCCCTGCAATTCAGGAATCAGGTCGCTGGGCTTGGCCAGATGAAAGGCGCCCGACGCAATGAACAGGATATGGTCGGTCTTGATNNGCAGCAAGTCGCGTTGCACGCCTGCGCGCGACACATCGGCGCCGCCGACCTCGGAGCGGCTGGCGATTTTATCGATTTCATCGAGAAATACAATGCCATTTTGTTCCACATTGGCGATTGCCTTATGCTTCAGTTCGTCGTCGTTGATTAATTTGGCCGCCTCCTCGTCGACCAGCAGCCGCATCGCTTCCTTGATCTTGAGTTTGCGTTTCTTCTTGCGGCCGCTACCAATGCCGGAAAACATCGACTTGATCTGCTCGGTCATCTCTTCCATGCCGGGCGGCGCCA
>PKWO01000575.1 GCA_003132085.1 Oxalobacteraceae bacterium
CAACCACGCTGAACGAGTACCGGAAGTACATTGAAAAGGACAAGGCGCTGGAGCGGCGTTTCCAGAAAATCATGGTCGACGAGCCCAGTGTCGAGGCGACTATCGCGATTCTGCGCGGCCTGCAGGAAAAATATGAAGTGCACCACGGCGTCGACATCACCGACCCGGCCATTGTAGCGGCTGCCGAGTTGTCGCATCGCTATATCACCGATCGTTTTCTGCCCGATAAGGCAATCGACTTGATCGATGAGGCAGCCTCTAAAATCAAGATTGAAATCGACTCCAAGCCGGAGGTGATGGATAAACTTGACCGGCGCCTGATTCAATTGAAGATTGAGCGCGAAGCGGTCAGGAAAGAAAAGGACGAGGCTTCGCAGCGCCGCATGGGCTTGATCGAACAGGAAATCGTCAAGCTGGAACGCGAGTATGCGGACCTGGAGGAAATCTGGAAATCTGAAAAAGCGGCGGTGCAAGGCAGTCAGCACATCAAGGAAGAGATCGAACAGGTGCGCTTGCAGATGGAAGAAGCCACGCGCTCCAGCGATTGGCAAAAAGTGTCTGAATTGCAATACGGAAAATTGCCCGAACTCGAAGCCCAATTGAAGAGTGCCGATACGAGTGAAGCCAAGGCGGGAAAGCCACGCCTGGTGCGCACGCAAGTCGGTGCCGAAGAAATTGCCGAAGTGGTGTCGCGCGCCACCGGCATTCCGGTGTCGAAGATGATGCAGGGCGAACGCGACAAGCTGCTGCATATGGAAACGGAACTGCACAAACGCGTGGTAGGCCAGAACGAGGCGATCGGGGCAGTGTCGGATGCAATTCGGCGCTCGCGTGCCGGCTTGGGCGATCCGGGACGTCCGTACGGTTCGTTTATGTTTCTCGGCCCGACCGGCGTCGGCAAGACGGAATTATGCAAAGCCTTGGCGACCTTCTTGTTCGATACCGAAGAGTCTATTGTTCGGCTGGACATGAGCGAGTTCATGGAAAAGCATTCGGTGGCCCGGCTGATTGGTGCGCCACCCGGCTATGTCGGTTACGACGAAGGCGGCTACCTGACCGAGGCGGTGCGGCGCAAGCCCTATTGCGTGATCCTGCTGGACGAAATCGAGAAGGCGCATCCGGACGTATTTAACGTGTTGCTGCAAGTGCTCGACGACGGCCGCATGACCGACGGGCAGGGCCGCACAGTCGATTTCAAGAATACGGTGATTGTGATGACTTCCAATCTTGGCTCACACAAGATTCAGGCGATGGAGGACAGCGATCCAGCCTTGGTGAAGATGGAAGTGATGGCTGAAGTACGCGGACATTTCCGTCCGGAATTTATCAACCGCATCGATGAGATCGTGGTATTCCACGCGCTCGACCAGAAAAATATCGGGGCGATTGCCAAGATCCAATTGCATGTGCTGGAGCAGCGCCTGGCTAAGATGGATATGATGCTTGACGTGTCGCCGGCTGCATTGCAGCAGATCGCCGAAGCCGGATTCGATCCGGTCTATGGTGCACGGCCATTGAAGAGGGCGATTCAGCACCGGATAGAAAATCCCTTGTCCAAGCTGATTTTGGAAGGAAAATTCGGACCGAAAGACACCATATCCGTCGGTGTCCAGGGTAGTGAATTGGTGTTCGCGAAAGCCGGATAGAGCACCGATTTGTTTCGTTAATTCCGTTAAAAGTAAAACATTACACTAAAATATGGCACTTCCCTCATTTTTGACCACCGACTTGTGCGACGCTAATCAAGACCGTCTGGATGCCGGCACGCTTGCCGTGCTGCCGCCGATATTCAAGGCGTTTGGCAAACAGATGAACTTTCATGGGCTGGCGACCACGCTGAAAGTATTTGAGGATAATGCGCTGGTGCGCGCCACGTTGGAGACTGAAGGACTTGGTCACGTGCTGGTGGTGGATGGCGGCGGCAGTCTTCGTTGTGCACTGGTTGGCGGCCAGCTTGGTCTGCTTGCCGAGAAAAACGGCTGGGCCGGCATTATTGTCAACGGCTGCATTCGCGACTCGGTCGAGATCGACGCTTGCAATGTCGGTGTCCGCGCGATCGCCCTGCATCCGCAAAAGGCCGCCAAGAAAGGCGTAGGCGAACGTAATATTCGCGTATCGATCGCCGGTGCGGCGATCGAACCCGGCGATTGGATCTACGCCGATGCAGATGGCGTGCTGGCGTCGCGCACCGCCTTGGTGTAGTGTTTTCGTCTTCACGGAAGGGGAAAGATCAGGCAGGTGGTGCTCGCATGCGCATATAACTTGCCGTCGGCATCGATAATGCGTCCTTCGGCGATGCCGACCCGGCCGCCCACCTGGATCACTTTGCCTTCGGCCCGCACCGGTCCGGTTTTGTCGGTGAGTGCGCGGATCAGGTTGACCTTCAGTTCCAGCGTCGTATAGCCCATTCCTTTCGGTAACATCGACTGTACTGCGCAACCGACCGCAGAGTCGAGCAATGTGCAGAAATAGCCGCCATGAACGCTGCCGATCGGATTGTAATGCTGCCTGCCGGGTGTGCCCTGGAATACAATGCGACCGGGTTCGCCCTCGATCGGCACAAAATCCATCGTGTGGCCGATCGGCGCCGACGGTAATTCGCCATCCCAGATACGTTGCAAGAATTCCATTCCGCTACTCTCTTTCAATTGCTCCAACGAGGCGACACCGGGTGCGCCGAGTTTCGCGCGAATGGCGGCTTCTTGTGTTTGCCAAAGCAAGACTGTTTGTTCTCTGTGTTCTCTGTGTTCTCTGTGTTCTCTGTGTTCTCTGTGTTCTCTGTGTTCTTTGTTACTCACGTTGTTCTCCGGTAAACCGCACGACTGGGCCAAGGGGTGGCGTGGCCCATTATAAGCAAAATAGAACGATCGTGCTTTATGCTGGATATTGCCAAGCCAATGTCATGAACTTGTCATGAAACTCGCCTATTCTTCTCTCTACGGATATCAGACGCTGCAAAGAAGGCGGTTGATGCCGGGGTAGAATTTGTGACGCGAGGGTGAAATGGATATTTCTCATAGCTTTCGCCGCGTGTGCTTGTACTGCATGCTGACAGGGTTCACGCTGACGAATGTGGCATTGTTTTTGAATCCGATGAGCCCGGAAGATTTTCTGGGATTGGCTTTTTCCGATCCGCTGCTTACCATCCTGGATACTAACGGCAGCGGGGCTGCAGTGTTCTTCTGGATCAGCCTTTCGGTGATGCTTTTCGGATTGTTGGGTCTGCTGAGCCGCAGCCTGTATTTTCACCGGGTGTCACCGGCCCGCAAGCCGAGTCCTAAAACGCTTTTTAATTGATTGTTCGCGGGATAAGTTAGTTGTTGCAATCGTAATTTACACGCCATTCGGGCAAATTGGCCGGAACACCTCAACATCGTTATCCCGGACGCCCACGAATGCGTGTCGCGTCATACTCCCGCGTTATACTCCCGCTTATACTCCCTTTACCCCGCGTATCTTGATACACTCCGTTGTCCTTGGGATTTTGTACTCCCGCTTTCCTATCCAATTGTCCGCATTCTGCATAATCAATGAAAACACCGAAAAGAATCCAGCCACTCGTAGAAGAGGGGTTGGTGGATGAAGTAATGCGCCAACTGATGAGCGGCAAAGAGGCCACAGTCTATGTGGTTCGCTGCGGTGACGAGATACGTTGTGCGAAAGTATACAAAGAGGCGAATCAACGCAGTTTTCGACAAAATGCCTCGTATCAGGAAGGCCGCAAGGTAAAAAACAGCCGTCAGGCGCGCGCGATGGAAAAAGGCACCCGTTATGGACGCAAGATGCAGGAGGAGGTCTGGCAAAGCGCTGAGGTAGACGCGCTGTACCGCCTTGCCGCTGCCGGCGTCAGAGTGCCGCAGCCGTATGTGTGTTTCGAAGGCGTGCTCTTGATGGATCTGGTCACGGACGCCGCCGGTAATGCGGCGCCGCGGCTCAATGACGTGGTGCTGACCGAAGAGCTGGCGCTCGCCTATCACGCGCAGTTGTTGCATCAGGTAGTGCTGATGCTATGTGCCGGGGTCATTCACGGCGATTTGTCCGAATATAATATCCTGATCGATGCCAATGGACCGGTCATTATCGATTTGCCGCAGGCTGTCGATGCGGCCGGCAACACCAGCGCCGGTCCGATGCTGGAACGCGATGTTGCCAATTTGCGGACTTATTTCGGCGGTTTCGCCCCCCAGCTTCTGTCCACCCAGTACGGCAAGGAAATTTGGGCGCTCTACCAGACCGGTTTGCTGAGCCCGAGTTCTGTATTGACCGGCCGCGTCGCTGTCGACAAGCGCCCGGCAGATGTGGGCGCCGTCATGCGGGAGTTGCAGTTGGCGCGCCAAGAAGAGCAAGAGCGTCAACGCCATTCGCACGAGCTCTAACCGGCTGAATAGTCACTCCGAAACTTGAAGCTTGATGCGTGCGGGCAGCGGCGACGCGTTTGCTGCGAGAACGCGCGATGCCAATCCCGGAAATTTCACAATTCGAAAAACATATCCCGCATGATGAGATTTAATGGGTGCATCGCACCATTCTTTTATTTCATTTGTAGAAATATCGTTTCACATCGCGAAAACAACAATATAAGTAATTGAATATTAAGGAATTATATTTAGTTATATGTCTTATATAAGACAATGATGCTATGACGGAAAGCGCATATTATTTAGTCATCAGGTTTTGATTTCACATTGCACTTTTCGTTAATCATAGGAGAATGACCATGGCATCTCGCGAGCAGCAAGTTCAAGCATTGGCTAAAGATTGGGCAGAAAACCCACGCTGGAAAGGTATCACGCGTAACTATACGGCGGAAGATGTCGTCCGTCTGCGCGGTTCGTTGCAGATCGAGCATACCCTAGCCAAGCGCGGCGCGGAGAAGTTGTGGGATCTGCTTATTAACGAGCCTTTCGTCAATACGCTAGGCGCGTTGACCGGCAATCAGGCGATGCAACAAGTCAAGGCCGGCCTGAAAGCGATCTACCTGTCGGGCTGGCAAGTTGCAGGTGACGCCAACCTGGCCGGTGAAATGTATCCGGACCAGTCGCTGTATGCCGTAACCAGCGTGCCTACGGTGGTGAAGCGGATCAACAATGCGCTTGCGCGTGCCGATCAGATCCAGCACATGGAAG
>PKWO01000175.1 GCA_003132085.1 Oxalobacteraceae bacterium
TATTCTTATTGTACGAACTGCTCGTTGCCGACCAGCCCGATTTTGGTGACGCCCAGCCGCTGCGCCGAGGCCATCACGGCAGCAACCGCCTTGTAAGCCACCAGCTTGTTCGGCCGCAAGTGGACTTCAGGCTGGTCCGGGATCGCCGCCACCGCCTGCAACTTGCTTTCCAGCGTCGCGCGGTCCGGCACCATCTCCCCATTCCACGACAGCGTGCCGTCGAAGTCCACGTCGATCGTCACCACCACCGGCGGCGCCAACGGCGGCGGCGGCGTGCCTACCGGCAAGTTCAGATTGACGGAGTGATTCTGGATCGGAATCGTGATGATCAACATGATGATCAAGACCAACATCACGTCGATCAACGGCGTCATGTTCATTTCGATCATCACGTCCGGTTCTACCGAACTGCCGGAGCCGACATTCATACTCATGGTGTTTCCTTTACTGTGGTTCTTAGCCGCCCCGAGGAGGGGGTTCCATAATGAAGCTGACCTTGGCTATCCCGGCGCGCTGGGCCGTCAAGATCGCCTTGCCGATGAATTCATACCGGGTTTGCTGATCGCCGCGGATATGCACTTCCGGCTGCGGCACCATCACCGCAATTTTCTTCAGCTTGTCGAGCAACACGTCGGTATTGGGCACCGCCGTCTGGTTCCAGTACATGTCGCCCTCCTTGTCGATGGCCAGCGTAATATTTTCCGGCTTCGTCTTGTACGGCTGATTGTGTTCGGCAGGCAACTTGATCGGGATGGTCTTGATCACGACCGGACTGGTAATCAGAAAGATGATCAACAGCACCAACATGACGTCGACTAGCGGCGTCGTGTTGATGGATGCAATCACTGCGTCTTCTTCCCCATCGGGGGAGCCGATTGCCATTGCCATGATTTAGCCCTTTGCGGCGGTTTGCGCCTGCACCGACTGGCTGGAGGACATCACGCCCGACAGNNGGCACCGCCACGAACAAGCCGAACGCCGTCATGATCAGCGCTTCGCCGACCGGACCGGCCACTTTGTCGATCGATGCCTGACCGGCTACGCCGATTTGCGTCAACGCGTTATAGATGCCCCACACGGTTCCGAACAGGCCGACGAATGGTGCGGTCGAGCCGACTGTCGCCAGGAATGCCAAGCCGTCTTGCAGGCGGCTTTGCACCCGTTCGACGGCGCGTTGAATCGCCATCGTCACCCAGGTGTTGAGGTCGATTTGTTCCAGCAGCGCGCCGTCGTGATGCTGGGTCGATTTGGTGCCGCTTTCGGCGATGAAGCGGAACGGGCTGCTTTCTTTCAGGCTGGCGGTGCCGGCCTGGATCGAGTTGGCCTTCCAGAATTTGCTCTGGACTTCGCCGGCTTGACCCATCAGGCGGAACTGGTCGATCAGCTTGGTGACGATGATGTACCAACTGCCCATCGACATGATGGCGAGGATGATCAGCGTGCTACGGGCGACGAAATCGCCGTTTTTCCACAGCGCGTCGGGACCGTAGGGGTTGGCGACTTCTTCCTTGGTGACGGCCGGCGCGGCAGCTTCGCCGGCCGGTGCGGCGTTATCGGCAGCAGGCGCCGCAGCGGATGCGGCCGGGGCGGCAGCAGGGGCGTCGGCGGCGTGAGCGGGTACCGCAAACAGCGCGGCAGACATCATGACAGCCGCAAACAGGGCGGACAAACGAGTAGTTAAAGACATGCTTCCTCCAAAATTTTTAATGTAGCCAGCTAGCGAAAATAATGCACTGAGTTCTGCGTTACCTCTGTTATTCGTCAAGTTTCCAGACGTAATCCGTCGTAAACGAAGACTGTACCGGCTTGCCGTCCCGATAGGCCGCCTTGAACTTGCAACGGGAGAGCCCGTTCACGGTGGCCTTGTCCAGATTCTTGAAACCGCTCGATTTCACCACCGTCGCTCCCACCAATTGGGCGTCGGGGCCGATCACGAACTGCACCCTGACCGTTCCGGTTTCTTCGGCCAGCAAGGAGGCGCGTGGATATTCCGGTTTGCAGCCATTCAAATCGGCAAATGCCGGCACCGGCGCCACCACTGCCGGCCCTACCGGACCGGTCGATGGCGGCGGCGCGGGCTTGAACGCTTGCTGCGGCGGTTGCACCGTCGTCACCGCGGCGATCACGTTCTGCGTTTGCGGCTGCTGAATCTGCACTTCCGGCGGCGGAATGAACGGCGGCGGCGGTACTGCCATCTTCGGCGGCGGCGGTGGCGGCGGCTTATCCGGCGGCGGCGGCGGTTTGACTTCTTCGATGATCTTGGTCACCAGCGGCTCCTTGATCACGTCCACCATCTTACGGGCCAACCCCGTAATCAGCGCGTACGCTACCAGCGCATGCAGCAAGATAACGATGCCTAGCCCGCCGTACCGCCTGACCGGGCTTACTTCGTTTTGCGAGAAATCCATCCGTACTTCCTCCATTGCCAGCTAAATTCACATATTCCGCGCTCAATACCGCTGTCCAAGACAGAGTCGGATCTGAGACGACAGGAACCAAGTCCTTCATCGTACTACCGTTGCAGCCGCATGCGCATCCGAGGGCCTCTTTTTACCTGAATCTCCGTTGGCAAGCGACAGCATCGCCGACATGCCTATTAACGCAGGAAATTCTTCGGTAATCACGTAGGTCGGAATCTCTGCCATGTAACTCGAAAACCTTCCCTTTTGCTCGAATCGCTGCCGAAATCCCGAGCGGGCGAAATACTCGCCCATCCTCAGCACAATCCCGCCGCCGATATACATGCCGCCTTTCGCGCCGAGCGTGATCGCCACATTACTGGCGATAGTGCCCAGAATTTCACAAAATATTTCCAGGGATTCCTTGCACAGGCCGCAGTTTTCCCGCAGGCCCCTCTCCAGAATTTCCGGTGCGGAAATATTGACAGCGCCGACTTTTTTCTTGTCGGCCAGCGCCTGATGGATCAGGGTCAGTCCGATACCCGACACCAACCGCTCGTTGGAAACGTGCTCGTAGTGGCGGCGTGCGAAAAGTAGAATATCGATCTCGCGTTCGTTGGCCGGCGCGAAGCTACTATGGCCGCCTTCGCTGTCGAGCGCTATCCAGCGTTCGCCCATCTGTACCAGGCCGGACACGCCCAATCCCGTGCCGGCGCCGACCAAGCCAATAGCCGCGCCGGCGCGCTCGGCGCCACCGCCGACTTTCTGCTTCTGATGCTGCGACAGATAGGGAAGCGAACTCGCAAGAGCCTTGAAATCGTTGACTACCGTTAGTGAGTCCCATCCAAATTGCACGCGTACCGCCTCGATCGAAAACGACCAGTGATGATTTGTCATCCGAACCAGGTCTCCATCGATCGGATTGGCGATTGCAATACCTGCCAGCCGTACCTGATTTCCACCTGCAGCGACGGTTGCCGACTGCGCCAAATAATGCGAAATCGCAGCGCTTAATGTCGGGTGTCCCGCACATTCGGTAACCCAGATCGCGCCGATTTTATCGGGTCCGGTTTCCAGTCCAAAGCGGGCATTGGTGCCGCCAATATCGGCCAGCAGCCGCGGCCCGTCGGCGAAGTTCTCAATAGACTGATCAGACATGTTTTCAGGTTTCATATCGGCCTTGCCTAGCGGCTGGTATTGAATTTATTCCGACATCCGGATTGCGGATAGGGTACACCAACCGGCGTGCTATTGCTTCGATCAATGGGTGCTCACTGCGCGGCCTGCATGGTCGAACAGGAAGATGTTTTTTTCTTCCGGCACAAAGCCAATCAGTTGGTCTGGATGCAGGTCGTGCGCCATTTCGCCGTGCAGCTTGATCGCGACCGTGTGCGCGCTATCTTTCAAGGTGGCGTGGACTATTTGCGAATCGCCCAATTGTTCGATCAGGCTAATGCGCGCCTGGCAGCCGGCATCCGGCGCCACGATGCGCAGGTGCTCCGGGCGGATGCCCGCGGTCATGTCGCCGTTGCCGTCAATGCAAAGGGGTGTCGCCGACAGCGGAAATTGGCAATGCCCGGTGATCCATGCGGTGCTATTGCCGGCACTGCTCGACACCAACTTGCACGGAAAGAAATTCATGCGCAAGGCGCCGCTAAAACCGGCCACAAACCGACTGACGGGTTGGCGGTACAAGTCCAGAGGCGCACCAACCTGCTCCATGTATCCGTCGTTAAACACTGCTACCCGGTCGCCCAGGGTCATGGCTTCCACCTGGTCATGGGTTACGTAGATCATTGTCGTGCCCAGTTCCTGGTGCAGTTTTGCCAGTTCGATACGCGTTTGCACCCGCAGTGACGCGTCCAGGTTCGACAATGGCTCATCAAACAGGAATACCTTCGGCTGACGCACGATCGCACGCCCGATCGCCACGCGCTGGCGTTCGCCGCCGGACAAGGCTTTCGGCTTACGCTCGAGCAGATGGGTGATCTGCAAAATCTCGGCGACCTTGTTGACGGCGTTGCGCACGTCCGGCGCGGACGCATTCGATAGTTTCAGCGCAAAGCCCATGTTTTGGCGCGCTGTCATGTGCGGATACAACGCGTAATTCTGGAACACCATCGCAATGCCGCGCTCGGCTGGAGCGATCTCGTTGGCGACCACGTCGCCGATACGCAACTGACCTTCGCTGATCTCTTCCAGGCCGGCAATCATGCGCAGCAGCGTCGATTTGCCGCAGCCGGACGGGCCGACAAACACCATGAATTCGCCATCGTCGATCTCAAGATCGAGTCCCTTGACCACCTCCGGCCCGGCGCCATAAGACTTTCTGATCCCGCGCAGGGAAATGCTGGCCATGCTTACTTCAGCGCTATGCCGGCGCTGCTGCCCGCGTCGCGCGCCTGCGTTTGACCGGCGATGAAATCGCGATACCAGAGGGCGCTATCCTTGGTCGTGCGTTGTTGGGTTGCATAATCGACATACAACAACCCAAAGCGCTTTTCGTAACCGGAATTCCACTCGAAGTTATCCATCAGACTCCAATAGAAATAACCGCGCACATCCACGCCCTGCGCCATAGCGTCGGCCAGTGCGGCAAGATGCATCCGCACATAGTCGGTACGCAACTGGTCGTCGACTCTGCCGTTGTTGATCTTGTCGGCCACGGCAATGCCATTTTCGGTGATATAAATCGGCGGCAGTTTGTACTCGCGATGCAGGCCCAGCAGCAGGTCGGTCAGACCCTGCGGATAAATCTCCCACCCCATATCGCTAAACCCCAGCGCGCCTTCAGGTTGCTTTGGCGGCGTCTCGGCGCTGACAAACGCGCGCGTGTAGTAATTGACTCCGAGAAAGTCGAGTGGTTGCTGAATATCAATGAAATCGTTTTCAGAAGCAAAAAAGGCAGTGCGGTCGATATTTTCCAGAGCCAGCTCCGGGTAGCGGCCCTTGAAGATAGGATCCATATACCACTGCACCGATTTAGCATATTCCAGTTCGGCTTTTGCTTTGTCCGCTGCCGATGCCGTCGCCGGCGTGGCGGTCCATTGGTTCAGCACAATGCCGAGCTTGGCGGGCGTATTGATGGCGCGCATCGCTTGCAATGCCAGTCCATGCGACAGCAGCAAGTGATGCGACACTTGGATCGCCGCCGCAGGATCGGCCATGCCGGGCGCGAACTGACCGGTGCCGTGACCGAGCACCGAGGTGCACCAAGGCTCATTATGGGTGGTGATAGTTGCCACGCGGGCACCGAAGCGGCGGGCCACTTCGGCCGCATAGTCGGCAAAGCGACGCGTCGTATCGCGATTGAGCCACCCGCCGTTGTCCTGCAACGCTTGCGGCAAATCCCAGTGGTACAGGGTCAAATGCGCGGGGATGTTTTTCTCTTGCAGCTTGTCGAGCAAGCGCGAATAGAAGTCGAAGCCTTTTTCGTTCCAGGCGCCGGCTCCGCGCGGCTGTACACGCGGCCAAGCCACGGAGAAGCGGTAGGCGTTCACATTCAGCGCGGCGATCAGATCGACATCTTCCGCGTAACGATGGTAGTGATCGCAGGCGATATCGCCAGTGCTGCGATCGATGATTTTTCCTTCAGTGTGAGTGAAAGTATCCCAGATTGACGGGCCGCGGCCGTCTTCCGCGGCGGCGCCCTCAATTTGATAGGCGCTGGTCGCTACGCCCCACACGAACGAAGGTGGAAAAGCTGTCTTGGAAGCTGTATTTTGCATAGTGATTGAGTAATTTTCAAGTAATTTTCAAGTAATTATCGGTAAATCGTTAACCTTTGACCGCACCTTGGGTCAGACCTTCAATTAGTCTTTTAGACGCTATCGAAAACATGATCAACAGCGGCAAGACCGCGATGGCGGCACCCGCCATCAGCGCACCCCATTCCGTATCGATCGGAACCTGGATGCTGCGCAACGCCAGCGGGATCGTGTAATTTTCAACTGAGCGCATCACGACTAACGGGGTGATGAAATTGTTCCACGAGTTGATAAACGTAATCAAGCCCAGCGTTCCCATCGCCGGGCCGATCAAGGGCACCACAATCCGCCAGTAAATGGCGAATTCGCTGCAGCCGTCGATCCGAGCCGCTTCGATCAGGTCTTTTGGAATTGCCGCGCCGATGTACTGGCGCATTAAAAAAATTCCCAATGCGCCGGCCGCGCCCGGCACATACAGCGCCCGCGGTTGATCGAGCCAGCCGAGAAAATCCATCAGCATGAAGGTCGGAATCATGTTCATAAACGAGGGAATGATCATTGATCCGATCACCAAGGCGAACAGCGGCCCCTTGAAGCGAAACTCGTACGTCGCAAATGCGTACCCGCCGAGCGAGCAAAAGAAAAGCGTCAGGCCCGTCTGCATCAGAGCCACATACACGCTCATGCCTATGTTGCGCCAGAATGGCAATCGCTCTTGCAGCAGCGCGAGATTGTGCAGCGCCGAGGCGCCAAACCAGGATGGCGGCGGGACGCTATAGATCTCTGCGCTGGTATGCGTGGCAAACACAAACATGAAATAAAACGGCGCGCACATGATCACCGCACCGATCCCGACGATCGGATAAGCAGCGAGGTTGATGGCGCGGCGATTCATTTCGCGCGCCTTTCATTGCGGCTAAAGAGGTGTTGGTTGCTCAGAACTACCCCGGNNCCGGCAATGATCAGGAATAGCAGCCAGGAAATGGCGGAGGCGGTACCAAAGTCGCCTGACGAAAACGCCGTCTTGTACACGAACATGGCCGTAGTCAGTGCTGCCTGCCCCGCGCCGCCTGATTCGCCGACGAGAATGAACGGCTCCTCAAACAGTTGCAGGTTGCCCATGATTGTCAGCGTTAACGCCAGGTAGATCATCGGCCGCAATTGCGGCAACGTGATGTGCCAGAATTGCTGGCGTTGGGTGGCGCCGTCTATGGTGGCGGCCTCATACAGATCGCGTGGAATCAGTTGCAGCGCCGAGATGTAGAGCACCAGATTCCATCCGAGGTAGCGCCAGAATATCACGCACGCGACGGCCGGCTTGATGAAGACTGAATTGTTCAGCCAATCAATCGGCGCCGCGGGAAACAGCCCTCCGATCAACGGTATTGTGGAGAGCCACTGAAGCAGAAAATTGACTACGCCATACTCGCGCGAAAACAGAGTGGTGAACATCAGCGCAATCGCCACGCTCGATGTGATGAAGGGGAGGAAGTACACGCCTATCACGGCGTTGCGCAAGCGCTTGAACGTGTTGTGGATGTAGGCCGCCAGCGGAATGGCCACAATATGCTGCGGCACGCCGGACACCAGCGCCAGCCAGGCGGTGTTGCCGAGTGACTTGATGAACCATGGATCGGTCACTGCGAATTTGTAATTGTCCAGACCGACCCAGTTCATCGCCGACAGGCCGCTGGCGGCGTCCCACTGGTTGAACGACAGATAGATCGAGAACAATAGCGGAAACAGGCCAAACACGCCGAACAGAATAAAAAACGGGCTTATGAAAATATACGGCGCCCATTTCCTTCTATTGAACCGGCGTGCGCCAAGCCGTTGCCTCGCTTGTTGCGGCATGGCGGCGAACGGTCGATGCAGCGAACTCATATGCCCCCCCGATGCATGCGAGATGGATGGCGCCCATGCATGCTGAGGTGATTGGCTGGACCGGTCGGACATATGTCGGCTAGCATAATTAGCGGCGCACGCGGCGTTCGATCAGCGCCTTCGCATCGCTCAAGGCGGTCTTGATATCCTTGTTTTGCTCTAATACATTTCCTAGTTCGGCATTGACGATGTCGTTGGCTGTGGGGTCGTATTTGTCGACGCGGATCGCCGGGATTTTGGCGGCGGTTTCGCGCCACTGCAGCCGCGATTTCTGGCCGCCGAAGTAGGCAAGCGGCTGTTCCATCATCGGATCAGCCAGTGCTTCGAGCAGCGCCGGGAACGCGTTCATCTCGCGCAGCGAATTGAGTTGCACTTCCTTGTTGGTCGTCATAAACCTGATGAATTCCCACGCCTCGCCCTTATTTGCGGCTTTCTTTGGGATCGCATAAAACGAGCCGCCGTAGGATGCCAACGCGCCGGCCGGTAAATTAGCGGTACGCCACGATCCTTTGGAATCCGGCGCCAGCCACGTGACCAGGTGCCCGCTAAACCAAGAGCCCGACATGTGCGTGGCAACCTTGCCGCGCTTGAAACCTTCCGCCCACTCGCTGGTCCACGCCACAGTCCCGGCATCGAGTCCTGCTACTCGGGCTGCCTTGGCCAACTCAAATGCTTTCACAAAACGTGGTGAATCAACCAATACGCGACCTTTGTCGCCAAAATAAATACCTTCGCCGTCCTTTAGATCGGCCCGGATGTAGATGTCTTTGAGGTCGCCCGCGCGTGCTAGTAAATAGGCGCCGGTTGCCGCTTTCAGTTTCTTGCCCGCGTCGAGGTAGGATTCCCAGGATTTGGTCAAATCGGCTTCCTTGACGCCGGCCCTGTCCATCAAGTCTTTACGGTAAAACAGCGTGCCGGGACCGATATCGGCCGGCATTGCGGCAAGACTGCCGCGAGAATTGGTCGCCTGCGGATAGGTATAAGCGACGAACTGTTTCTTGTATTGGCCAGCCGAATAGGGCGCCTGCAGCAAGTCCTCCAGTCCTGTAGATTCGGAGAAACTGCCTATATAGCCAAAGTCGATCGCCATTACGTCAGGCAAATGATTACCGGCAGCCAATGCCGTCGTCATCGAATTGTGGTGATCTTCAACTTGCAGGCTGACCAACTTGATATTGATATCAGGATGGAGCTTGTTCCATTGCGGCAACGCTGCTTTGACGATGCGATCCAAATCAGTGAAGCATGCCACCGTGAGCGTTGTCGACGCCGCAGCTGCTGCGCTCAAAACGGCAAGCGCACTGGCCACCGTAGCGGCAAGGATGCGTGACTTCATTTTCTTGTCTCCCTCATTTGGCGAATCGTTTTCTTTTTTAAAATACCTGAAAACGTTTTCATAGCTTGCCCGCATTAAACACTGCAACTAAATGGATGTCAATAAAAAATTGGCCGGAATGTTTTTGCCAAGACATTTCAGCCACTATTTTTGTCTAATGTTTAATTTTTTGGCCCATCAGACGATTGCCGTAGTCGCAAAGGCAGAGAGTTCGTCGGGCGTGCGTTGCTTGGTTCGGACAGGTTGACGTCTTGGTTGGCCTGCGCGTCGGTGTCTTTGTGGTGGAAAGGGGCCCGCCAGGTGACAAGGAAGGAAGGAATGGTGGCGAGCATCACAAAGGCGAAGTAATTCACGTATCCGAGCATCTGCTGCAAATGGCCGCTGATCACGCCGGTCAGCATCATGCACAAGCCCATCAACCCGGTACCGAACGCATAGTGGGTCGTCGTGTATTTTCCGCGCGCCAGTTGTTGCATCAGGTAAATCATGAAGCCGACGGAACCGAAGCCGAAGAAGAATTTTTCAGCGGCAACGGCGGCGCCGATCACGAGCAGATTACTCGGCTGGTAGATACTCAAAAGGAGGAAGGTGACGTTGGGGATATTAACGGCGCAGCACAGCAAGAATAGTGTCGATTGCAGGCCGCGCCGCGCGACAAAAATGCCGCCGAGCAGGGAGCCAAGCAACACCGCGCACAGGCCATAAGTGCCATAAATAATGCCGAGCAATTCGTTGGATAGCCCCAAACCGCCTTTGGAAACTGGGTCGACCATGAAAAAGGGACCGATTTTTTCAAGAAAACCTATGCTCAAACGGAATAGGAAGGCGAAGGAAATCATTACCCACACGTCGCGTTTTTGAAAGAAGGTCGTAAACGAATCCCACAAGATATGCGATGCCGCCGCTATGGAGGTCGGCGCATTTTCGGCGCGTGCGCCATCAGGCATCACGCGCAAATGCCACGCGGCCATGGCAAGCGTCAAGCCGGCCACGATGAAGAAGACGATGCGCCAGGCATCGATCCACGCCGGGCCGAACACCGTCGGGTCGTGGTGAAAGTAGTTCGAATGCAGCCAGCCGCTGAGATATACAAGGCCCCCAGAGGCGACGATCGGACCGATGTTCCAACTCAGACTTTGAACGCCGCAATAGAGCGATTGGGTTTTTCTGTCGAGCGAGGTGACATACACGCCGTCGGAAGCGATATCCTGGGTTGCGCCGACAAACGAGAGAATCCAGAAAGAGACCATCAGCAAGGCCATATAGTTCGGTAAAGCGGTGGCTAGTGCAGCGCCGGCAAAGCCCAAGCCGATGGTCAGTTGCGCGCAGAGCACAAAAAATTTCTTGGTGCGATACATTTCGACAAAGGGGGCGAACAGCGGTTTGATCGTATAAGCCAGAATCAGGTAGCTGGCGTATGCGGCCGCTCTGCCATTGTCCATGCCGAGGTTCTTGAACATGATGGCGGTTACGCTGGTGAGCGTCATGTAAGTGAGCGCCATGGTGAAGTAACCAGACGGCACCCACAGCAGGGGTGATGTTTTCGAAAGCAATGTGCGCATGGTGGTGTCCCGTTTTTTAGTTATCATTGTGGTAGGTCGATGCTACTAGGAATTGACGTTGGCGGAGCTCGCTAAATCTCGTGCGCAAAGATGCTCGACCAACGTGCGATGCGGCGGCAGATCCGCCAGTGCGCGCTGCGACATTTTCTCGATCATCTGAAATTCCTGACGCGCCTCCGCAAAGCGCTGAAAAGAGGCGCGGTTTGGCGTGAGGTCGGTAGGGAACTCCATGCCGTAAAGCACATACTGCCAGCTAGTGGGTGGGTACATTTCCAGATCGGTGATGAAGTCGAGGCGGTGCGGGGGGCGGCAGCGCCACATCGCCAGTTTCTCCCGTAGCGATTCGGGCACCGTGCGGGGATCTGCATTGTCGATCCAGAATGGCGTGTCGGTCCGCTGCGTCAGGCAGTAGTGCATCTTGACGAAATCCACGATTCGTTCATAACGCGCCTTCATTTGCTCATTGAACAATTTTGCCACCGGAGCGATATCCCCATTGAGCGGAAACAAGTGGCCGATCAGGTAAGCGGCCATTTCGATCAGGCCGACACCGGAGGATTCGAGCGGCTCGAAAAATCCACTCGACAGCCCCACCGCGACACAGTTTTTCACCCACTGCACCTCGCGGTAACCCACATTGAACTTCAGTAACCTTGGATTTATCTCCTCGTTTGTCGGGCCGATATACGAGCGCAGTACTTGTTCAGCCCGCGCGTCGTCGGTGTAACGGCTCGAATACACATAGCCGGTGCCGCGCCGCTGATGCAGGCCGATATCCCAAGTCCAGCCGGCCTCATGCGCGGTTGAGATGGTGTAGGATGGAATCGGCGTGTCCGGGCGCTCGTACGGCACTTGCACCGCCAGCGCGCGGTCAACGAACAGCACATCGTTGATGTTGCGAAATGGCGAACCCAGGGCCTCGCCGATCAGGGTGGCGCGAAAACCGCTGCAATCGATGTAGAGGTCGGCGCTGAGCGCGCCGGATTCGCGCGTCGCCACCGAGGCAATGGCGCCATCCGCATCGAGTTCGACCCGCTCGACGGTCGCCAGCACATGGCCCACGCCGAGAGATCTTGCATGTACGCCGAGCAGCGCGGCAAAGCGCGCGGCGTCGAAGTGATAGGCATAGTTCATAGGCCCCAGAAAATCGCCGTCACTTACTCGCTTAGGCCCATGCGAGGCGTCTGCGACCCGCTTTTGCATGGTGGCTGCTTCTGCAAATCCGAGGCCGGCGCCAGCCGCGCCCTGCAGCCAGTACGGTAGCAATTCGGGGCCGCCGGGCTTTTGGCTTGGCACGCTGAAGGGGTGAAAGTAGTGGTCGATTCCTGGCGTTCCGCGCGGTCGTACCCAGTCGACGAATTTGATGCCCTGCTTGAAGGTTGCGTTGCATTCACGCACGAACCGCGCTTCGTCGATGCCAATCGACGCGAGCGTGCTTCTAATAGAAGGAAAGGTTCCCTCGCCGACGCCGATGATGCCGATGTCCTTGGATTCGACCAACGTAATGCGCACGCCCTCGCCGGAGGCAGTCCCGAGAGCGCGAGCCAGAAAGGCGGCGGTTAGCCAGCCAGCGGTGCCTCCGCCAACGATTAGTACGCTTTTAATAGGTTTCATTTACGGTTGCCTTTTAAATGAGACATCAACGCGGACACGGTGTTGTGAATCCGCAACAGGAGACCATATTGTGGTGAAAATAACGTCATTATCATTTTTAATTTGACATTGATGTTAAGGAATATGTAATATGAAATCGTTTTCAAAAATTGTGAAAACGATTTCAATTATACTGAAATCGATTTCAATTTTGTTGAAATCGATTTCCAATATAAATATGGACATCGTCGAAAGACCGCCGATGAACCTAACTACAACAGGAGACATATGAAAACCCGCGTAGCCACACCCAGAAAAATATTGAGCAGCCCCATTCAATTGGCCATTCTTACACTTTTGGCCGGCGCCAGTTCCGCTCAAGCCCAAGTTCAAGCCCCGGTCCAAGCATCAGCACCGGCGGCAAGCGACCCCAACGTAATTACAGAGGTCATTGTGACGGGGACGAAACGTTCCACCTCATTGCAGAAGACCCCGGTGGCGATCACCGTGATCAATGCGGCGGCTCTGGAGGATGCGCATGTTCAAACTATCGAGGATATCGTGGCCCTGGTACCTGGCTTCGCGGCGACCACTGAAGGCGATCACGGCGTCATTACCATGACCTTGCGCGGCATCGGCAACGATGAGGCGAAGACCGAATATGCAGATCCAGAAGTCGCCATCTTCGTCGACGGCGTCTACGCCCCGCGTGCGGAAGGTGCTACCGCACTGTTGTTTGATCTGGAAGGCATCGAAGTTTTGCGCGGGCCCCAAGGAACGCTATGGGGGCGCAATTCCACGGTTGGCGCTGTCAACATGCAGACCGCCAAGCCGGTACTCAACGATAGCGCCTATAGCTTCGAAACCAGTGGTGGCAGCTACAACGCCCTCGGCGCCAAAGGCGCACTCAATATTCCGTTGAACGATACGATGGCAATGCGCATTGCCTTTGACCATCAACAGCACGATGGCTATGTCGCCTATCAGGCGGCGCCAATTATTCCTCTGGCAAGCCAGCAAGCTGCAGCGGCGCCGGTAATTGCGGCCTGGAACGCGGCTAACCCCGCCCATCCGATCGCATTCCAGCCGCTCAACCCGACTCTCTTTGTTACCAGCGGCCAGAAGTACAACGCGCAAGATCAAACCGCCCTGCGCTTGAGTTATCTGTGGCAGCCGACAAGCTCGCTGAAGTGGGATATCTCGTATGAAAAGTTCGTGGACCACGGCACGCTCAACGAAAATTTGATGCAGAACCCTCGGGCCGGCGAACCGCTGTGGTCGGCGTTAATCGAGCAGGCGCCATCTCTCGATCGCACTGCGGGTAACATACGCAGCCGGGTTGATTGGGCGCTCAACGATTCCATGAGCCTGAACTATACATTTGGCTATGGAACCTTTAGTGGGTCTTCCACATTTGACCAAAATGCCGGCCTCGCTGTTCCTACCAGCTTCGCCACTGGCGGCAACACACAGTTTGACAACACGGATTATTCCAATTACGTAAATTACAGCCACGAAGTGCAGTTGCAGTCGACTGGGAAGCATGACGTCGATTGGCTTCTGGGTCTTTACTACTCTCATGAAGACAACGATATCCGCTTCGACATCCCACAAGGTCAAGGAACCTCAGTGGGTCCGGTTAATTGGCAGGGCGTGTTCATTCAGCCACAGGAACTTAGCACGTCGAAAGCGATCTTTACTCAGGATACATGGAACGTGACTGATAGCCTGCACCTGACGGGAGGTTTGCGTTATACGGTCGACGACAAATCGAATGTCGGCGGCAATGATTTCGACTGGACCTATGACGGCACCTTGCCGCAATTCGCTGTTACGCCAAATGCAAATAGTCAAGCGGCCAACCTGAACAACGGCGTGCCGATTGGGCAACCGGGGTCTGGCTTCGTATCGTATAACAACAACGCCGGCACTTACCACGACAGCAAGGTGACCTGGCTCGCAAAAGCCGCTTTCGAGTTGGATCGCAATAACATGATCTATGCCAGCGTCTCCACCGGTTATAAGTCGGGTGGCCTGCAGGACGGCGGCGATTCCGCTGGTCCAGCCGGTAAATTCGCACCTGAAACGATCCTCAACTACGAAATCGGCAGCAAGAGTTCATTTCTTGGCGGCGCGGTGAAGTGGAACAACGCAATCTATGACGAAGCTTTCAAGAATTATCAGTTCGCCAGCTCAGTGCTCAATGGGACCGGAGGCCAATCGCTAGCCATCTATAATGTGCAGGGAACGACCACTGTTATCGGCTTGGAATCTGAACTCGCTGCGAAATTGTCCCCGAATGACCGCATGCAGATCACTGCCAGTTTTATTCCCACCGCCAAACTAGGTTCGATGATCGCAGGCAGTAATGACTATAGTCAGATAATGACGCCGAACGTGGCAGGTCCAGGCGTTCCCGGGCAGAACGTAACTGGAGATAGAATGCCGCATGCGCCGAAATTCAGCGCCACGTTGCAGTATCAGCACGTTTTCCACCTCGGCGAAGGTACGTTGACGCCTCGTATCAGCACCCATTATGAGTCGGCAAGCTGGTTGAGCGTGTTCAATGGCGGCGTAGCTACCGCCAATAACGTTGCCGGTAACCCTGGAGACGAGCAAAAGGCGTATACGCGGACCGATCTCGGCCTGCGTTACGCTGCGAACAAGTCTTGGTATGTGGATGCCTATATCCGCAATGCCGAGAATGCTAATATCAAGACAAAAGCGTTGGCACAGGGTTCAAGCAACGGCGCTGTCGTTTGGCAAGCGCAATACCTGCCGCCACTTACTGCCGGCGTCAATATTGGAATCAAATACTAAGCAGCCAGGCGAAAGCCGCGGTTGACTGGTAGTTGAAGGCCGCCTCTTCGTTGCTGAAGAGGGGGCCTTTTTCATGCCATTCATTGCAGTAGTCAAACACTGGGCATAATAATGCCAATTTCTTCCCGAGACAGCAAGGTCGACCGATGCATCCCACAATGAACGTGACCGAGATTTTCCTGATCGCGATGTCGATCATCTTCACAGTGCCGTATCTCATTTGGCGTTTGGGTAAGACTGATTACTATGCGCCGCTCGTAGTGGTGCAGATCATCACCGGCATTTTGCTGGGGCCAGGGGTTCTTGGCGCGATTTTTCCGGGCTACTATAAATTCGTTTTCAATCCACAGGTTATCTCATCGCTAAACGGCATCGCTTGGTGGGCGGTGATGGTTTTTGTGATGATCGCCGGTGTTGAGTTGGATCTCAAAAAGATGTGGACGTACAAGCGCGAAAGCGGCATAACTGCTGGTCTTGCACTGGGAGTTCCCCTCCTGTTTGGCTGTGGCGCGGCAGTCTTTTTGCTCAGTTTCAGCGAAGGCTGGATGGGACCTAACGCTTACACGTGGCAGTTCATCCTTGGGGTCGGCATGTCCTGCGCGGTAACCGCGCTGCCGATTTTGATTTTGCTGATGGAAAAGCTGGATATCCTGCGTCAGCCTATCGGTCAGCGCATTTTGCGTTATGCCAGCCTAGATGACGTGGCCATTTGGGGCGTGCTGGCGCTGATTTTGTTGGATTGGACCAGAGTTGGTCGCCAAGGCATGTTCTTGCTCGGTTTTGCCGTGGCGGGTTATGTGTTCCGTAGGCTGATGAGCAAGTTGCAAGAGCGCGATCGCTGGTATGTCTCCTTTATCTGGTTGGCGGTGTGCGGTTATTTTGCGGACTGGTCTGGGCTGCATTTTATGGTCGGCGCCTTCCTTGCCGGCGTGGTGATGGACGGAGACTGGTTTAACCAGGCAGACATGGACAAGCTGCGCCATTTTGTTTTGATGATCATCATGCCGGTGTTCTTCTTAAGCACCGGCCTGCGCACCAACTGGCAGGTGGGCGGCGCGACGGTATTTATCGCGGCGGCGGTGCTCTTGATTGCGTCGGTAGCCGGCAAGCTGGCCGGGGTTCATGCGGCAGGAAAAATTCTGAAATGGGAAAAAGGCGAGGCTTCGATAGTTGGCTGGTTGCTGCAAACCAAAGCGCTGATCATGATTATTTTCGCCAACGTGCTCTTGGATAAACAAATCATCACCAGCGAAACCTTCACCGCGCTGTTGATCATGGCGGTTGCCAGCACCATGCTTACGGTGCCGATGGTTGCGCCAAAACTTCAAAAAATGAAAGAGATCATTTTTCGCGTCAAATAGTCGGTGCAGGCCTGCGATTGGCAAAAACATGGTGCCTGTTTATCATATTTGCTAAATCAGGTACAAATTATGGTAATCTTTCAATGAAAAGGTTTTCAGGATTCTTCGGAGAGTCCGTCATCGCACCAAATAATAGGAATCGACTTGATTGACGAAGAAAACGTCACCCCACCTTCAACATTGCTTGATGTTGCGCGCGAAGCAGGCGTATCACCCAGTACCGTCTCGCGAATTTTAAACGGCACCGCGCGGGTGTCGGAAGGCAAGCGCGTGGCTGTAGAAGCGGCCATTGCGCAAATGAACTTTGCCCCCAATCAAATGGCACAAGGGCTGAAAAAAGGCCGTTCGATGACGATCGGTATCGTGGTGCAGGATATTTCCAGCCCTTTCTTCGACGAAACGCTACGCGGTGTCGATGATGGCCTCAAAGGCACCGGTTACACCTCAGTCATCGTCAGCGGCCATTGGAACGCGCAAGAAGAGTCCGACCGCATCCGCCTGCTGCTGGCACGTAAAGTCGACGGCATCATCTTGTTATCGGGCCGCATCTCCGATAAAACGGTGCTGCACTTTGCCAATCACCGTCCGATTGTCTCCACCGGACGTGATCTGCACACAAAGACCGCGATCGGTTTCAAGATCGACAATGAATACGGCGCCTATATCGCGGTGCGGCATTTGATTGAACTGGGGCATCGGCGCATTGCCTTCGTGTCGGGGCCGCCGACCAATATGGACGCCAACGAACGCTTGGCCGGCTACACGCGCGCATTGCAGGAGGCCGACATCGCCGTCGATCCCAAGCTGGTGGTCGAAGGCGACTTCCACGAGGCAGGCGGCCTGCTGGCGGTCAATCACCTGTTCGAGAGCCAGCAACAATTTACTGCAGTGTTTGCCGCCAACGATCTGAGCGCATACGGCGTGCGCCTGTGCTTGTACCGCAAGGGTATCCGCGTGCCGGACGATATTTCCCTCGTCGGTTTTGATGACCTTCCGGGCTCCTCCTACACTGCACCGCCGCTGACGACAGTGCGTCAACCGTTGTATGACATCGGCCGCATCGCCACCAACGCGCTGCTGTGCCTGATCAACGGCGAAATCGTCCAAGGAGACGTGCCGCCGCTTGAACTGGTGGTGCGGGAAACGACGCGGCGGGTGCGCTAGGCCGGACGGATAGCCGCAGCATGTAGCCGATGGTATGAAATGATTCGGCGTTGATTCGGCCGAAACGAATTGGGTCATTCCGTGGGTGCGCTTGAGCGGTAACCTATCCTAAAGCCGCCCCAATGCTTGCCTTCCACATAGATCGGTGTCGATAGATCATGCATCACTTCTCCGGTGTCGCGTTTGTACGTCTGCAACAAGAACGGTTTGATGTTTGAGCCGCAACGCGCACCGGTACGGTCGTTGAAAATGCGCTTGGTCCGGTTGTTGACGAAATCCNNTATCGTAGTCGCCGGTCAATGGTTGGGAAAACTTTTTGTTGTGGGTAGGGAAGTAGCCATTGTTGTCCACTGCGCCGGCATAGGCAAGTTGCGGCATCGCAGCCAGCAAACCTTCTTGCAGCGCCGGCAACGCGCGATCGGTGAAAGAATCGAATGCGGTTGAATGTTTTTGCGGGTTGGTGTTGGGAATCGGTTTGTAACGGCGGTCAAATAGCGCTTCCCGGCTGATTTGACCGATGGCGATGGCTTCAGTAAAGATACGTCCGACTTCTTTTGCCGCCGCTTGCGCTGCCAGCCGGATCGCATCGTGAGGTGTTGCAACATGGGAGTCCGCCAGAGCGCCGGCGATTGCTTCTGCCCGTTCCGCCAGAGCCATGGCAGAATCCGCTGCTCGAGGCAGGGCAGATTCGGTAGACAACATGCTGTCGCGAATCTGCGAAATCGTGTCGGTGATGACATGGGTGGTTTCGACATGCTCGCGCGATGCGCTGGCGATTTGCTGGATCGCTTCCTCTGAGGCCCCTGATGAACGCTCAACGCTGGTGAGGAAAGCATGCACGCGTTCGACATTTTGCGCGGCTTCGCTCACTTTGTCGGTCAAGGCTCGCATGCCGCCGGCCGCTTTTTCGGATTGATCGTTAATCTCTCGCACCATCACCCCGATTTCGTCGGTAGCCGATTTGGTGCGTTGCGCCAGTTGTCTTACTTCGCCTGCCACTACCGCAAAGCCGCGTCCATGTTCGCCTGCGCGCGCAGCTTCAATTGCGGCATTGAGCGCCAACAAGTTGGTGCGGGCCGCGATCTCATTGATGACCTCGGTAATGCCATGAATACGGCGCGATTTTTCTTGTAGCGCCGTCATCGTCACGGATGCCGTTTGCGCGTCTTGTCGCGCGTTACTGATGTGGCGCAATCCTTGATCGACCTCCGTTCGCGCGGCCGCACTTTCACTTCGCACATCTGCTGCTACCTTGGATGCGCGCTCCGCATTGGCGGCCATTTGCTTTGTCGTTATGACGTTTTGTTCTGAACTGTTGACGATCTCGTTAGTGGTTTGCACATCCTTTTCGATATTCTTTTTTACCGAATCGACGAAGTAGGAGGTTTCTGCCGCGCCAATCATGATTTGATCAATTTCCTCTCCTACCCTTTCTGCAAACCGTAGGGCGCCGGTATCACTTGTCTTGTGCACTGCATAAATGGCAATCACCGCGCTGCAAGCAGAGGCAATTGCGGCGGACGGTACCGAGCCAAATCCCGGAGCCGCCAGCAGGCTTATCAAGAAGACCAAAATTAAGCTGATCAGTGTCGCTACAAAGAAAATCAGCACGTATCGAAACGGCTTGCGCTGCAGAAGCATCATTGTTCTCCGAAAACTTCGAGATCGGTTATAAACATTCGACTTGATCAGATCAAGCGCGCCATCTCATGTGCCGTAGGCACTGGCTTGTTCTCTTGGGTATGAGGACGGCACATATTTCTGCGATATGCATCAGTCATCAGCATAAGCGAGAACGGCTGAAAACAGTGACGCCAGCGCAAGAAAGATGCGGAAGCAGTCAGAAGCACTCTATCGTCTCTTAAATGCATCGTCGCCTTGGAAGACGTCAAATTCTTTTTATGGGCGAAGTATAACTACCGGATACTTACACCGATATTACAGAAGTCTACAATGAATTTACAGAAAGGCAATAACGCAGTTTCTTGCGGAAGTAGAATTGATTCAATCAGTGTAATTCGGCAGTGTAATTCGCCGTGGCACAGAGCCGTAAATACATACCTGACACATTGGCCGAAGCCGCTCAAATGGACTGCAAGTGCTTTACGGTTCTTGGCTGCCTTGCAGCGCGATGTGCTCTTCACGTGCTAACAATTGCCTGACAATTGCGCGTGACGGCTTTTCGCCGCACATCGAGACGCCTAATGCAGAAGCTGCTCCGCACCGCAGCATTTCTTGAATTTCTTGCCGCTACCGCAAGGGCATTCGTCGTTGCGCCCAGTTTTTGGTGTGTCGCGTTGCAGCGTCGTGACCGCCGATTTGCGGTGCGGCAGCCAAAAGCGGTAAATTTCAGGAATAGATGCTTCAATTTCGATTGCCAGTTTATGGCATTTGATCGGGTTGTCGACCAGCGTCATTTCTTCTTCTTCGATTTCTTCCGCGCCCAACAGGTAGATGGGGCGCATCAGCGGCGCGATGTTTGAGTTCCAGATCGGTTGCCATGCTTCTTCGCACAGGCGCATGCCTTCCCAAAACCCCCAGGCCCATGCTTCGCCATCGGCAACCTTGCGTCCTTCCCACTCATGTTCGCAAAATAGCGGCTCGAACTCCTTCGGCGCCACTTCCAGTGTGATCGCAATTTCATTCATATAGCGCATAATCAGACTGACGATGCGTTCGCATTCCTTGTCGGATTTGAACGCGGGCGGACCGTCGCTGGAGGTGCCCCATACCTGTGGCAGCCATTCCGCCAACGGTATTTCTTGCGGGCCGATGGTCAGGGCAGTCAGGTAGCCGTGCAGCGAATCCATCGTCATGCAATCGTCGGCGCAGCGGTTGGACAGTAAAAACTTGTCTAGTTCGTTGAATTCTTTGTCGGAAAGCGGTTGATCGAGTTGCATGTCGGTAGATGGGTTGGTTGCTGGATGCTGGGCAGTGTAAAGCGTTGCCAGACAGGATACTCGTCTCACAGTCAAGCATCAACCATTTCCAGAATGATCGAACCGATCAATCGGATGGGCCGTACAATGATCGCATGAATACACTGGAAAGCCCCTCGTTCGCCTATTTGACTCCCGATACCGTGCTCGATGCGCTCGACAGCGTCGGCTTGAGGGGGGATGGCCGTTTGCTGGCGTTAAATAGCTACGAAAATCGGGTCTACCAGCTTGGGATGGAAGACGGACCGCCGCTGATTGCCAAATTTTACCGGCCGGCACGCTGGAGCGATGCGGCGATTCTGGAAGAGCATGCGTTTGTGCACACCCTGGTCGAGCGCGAGATTCCGGTGGTGCCGGCAACGGCATTGGCCGACGGTAAGACGCTGCATGCGTACGACGGAATTCGTTTTGCGGTATTTGCAAAACACGGCGGCCGTGCGCCGGAACTCGAAGATCGCGTGACATTGGAATGGATGGGGCGTTTTATCGGACGGATTCATGCGGTCGGCGCAATTGAAGCTTTCCAGCACCGGCCGACCTTGAATATTCGGAGTTTTGGCGAAGAGCCGCGCGACTACTTGCTGCGGCACGAATTCATTCCGCTCGACCTGCTGAGCGCCTATACCAGCGTGGCCGCACAGGCGTTGGAGGGCGTGCAACGCTGTTTTGAACGGGCCGGCGAAGTACTCACGCTGCGCCTCCACGGCGACTGTCACTCGGGGAATGTATTGTGGACAGACGATGGCCCGCACTTTGTCGATTTCGACGATAGCCGCATGGGACCGGCAGTGCAGGACTTATGGATGCTGTTGTCCGGGGACCGGACAGATATGGTGCGGCAATTATCCGATCTTCTGAGCGGCTATGAAGATTTTTTCGATTTCAATCCGCGCGAATTGCATTTGATCGAGGCATTGCGAACCTTGCGCTTGATTCATTATTCGGCGTGGCTGGCCCGGCGTTGGGACGACCCGGCGTTTCCGGTGGCGTTTCCATGGTTTAACACACAACGCTATTGGCAGGATCGCATTCTTGAATTGCGCGAGCAGGTGGCATTGATGGACGAGCCGCCGCTATGGCCTGCCTAGTGTAATGTTGCATGTTGGATAAATTTGTCGGAAGATCGCGCAACATCGAAGCTGATGTGAGAACAGCCTCTTATACTTTTTGTGCTGATTTTGCCAACTTATCCAGTGCTTTGATGATGTCGTCCGCCGAAGCATGGCTATTTGATATCAGCACCGCATATTCGATAGCGTCGTCACGTTTGGTCTTGGCAAAATAAGAAAGTAGATAATCTGCGCTCTCGACGTCCGCGTTGCCTCTTTTGTCCTCTTTGGCCAAGCGCCGAACGTACCAGACAGCATAACCGTTAGTTTCTTCGCAGCAATATATCTCAGCGGAGTGATGGGGGCCGAGCGGGTGTTCTTCCGGATCGGTGTGCCAGATGACCTTGCGCCAAAGATGATTCTTCTTCGTTTCCGGAACTAGATGCATCGCACCCTCCTGTCAATATCGTTGAGGTACCCGGTTGGATAGTGTTGATTCAATCCAAGTTCAAATTGGACTGCGATCTATTCGTTTGGTCAAAATGATCGATGTTGCGGTTTGCCGCACACCTTCCGTGGTACCTATCCGATCCAGTAAACGGTCCAGTTCGCCGGTCGATTGGCAACGCAACGTCAGCATATAGTCTACCGTACCGCTGACCGCACATAAGGTTTCCACTTCGGGCATTTTTTGCAACATGTTGACCAAGGCCGCAGAGTTGCGCGGATCGGCCGAAATGCCGACATACGCGCGCACTGCCGGTTGATATAGTTCCTGATTGAGCCTGAGTCCGTAGCCGGCAATGATGCCGCGCTTTTCCATGCCGCCGATGCGGGCGATTGCGGTCGTTCTTGCAATCGAGACACGCTTGGCGATCGTCGATATCGGCATGCGCGCATCATCCATCAGCAGGGCCAAAATCTTGTTGTCGATGTCATCCAGATTGAGCTTCATGATCCAATATGTATTTTATTGCTGTCAATTTGTATCGTCATAATACATTTTGCCTGCATTTTACACGCTATTGTCTGACACGCACTCGCTTTACACTCTTCGTACGGACACGCTGGGTACTTCCAAGTTGGATTGCCTGCAATAAGTTGACGAAGCGGTTGGCAAGCCGCCACGCGCGGCAAATGACTGGAGAGATAAAATGAAGAAAACCAAACTGATCCTATTGGGCGCAGGCAAAATCGGCGACGCCATCCTCAATCTTCTGTCTCACAGCGGGGACTATGAATTGACCGTTGCCGATCGTGACCCGAAGCGCATGGAGTACCTGAAGCAAGCCGAATTCCCGAACGTCGCCATGGTGCAAGCGGATCTGTCCGACGCCGGCGCGGTTGCCGATTTGATCAGCGGCCACGATGTTACTTTGTCCGCATGTCCTTACTTCCTGACTCCGGTAATCGCCGCTGCGGCAAAGAAAGCCAAGTCGCATTATTTCGACTTGACGGAAGATGTCGAGAGTACGCGCATCGTCAAGCAATTGGCGGACAATGCCGACACCGCATTTGTGCCGCAGTGCGGCCTGGCTCCCGGTTTTATTTCGATCGTTGCCGCCGATGTCGCCAGTCGTTTTGAGCAATTGCGCGACGTGAATATGCGGGTCGGCGCGCTGCCGACTTACCCGAGCAATGCATTGAAATACAACTTGACTTGGAGTACCGACGGCTTGATCAACGAATACTGCAATCCGTGCGAAGCGATTGTGGACGGCGCTGTGCGCGAAACCTCGCCGCTGGAAGAAATGGAGCGCTTTTCACTGGACGGCATCGACTACGAAGCCTTCAATACTTCAGGAGGCTTGGGCACCTTGTGCGAAAGCCTGCAAGGCAGAGTGCAGAACTTGAATTACAAGACAGTGCGCTATCCAGGGCATCGCGATATCATTAAAATGCTGGTGCGCGATTTGCAACTGGGTCAATTGGACCGCCGCCACATCCTGAAAGAAGTGATGGAAGCCTCGATCCCGATCACCAAGCAAGACGTCGTATTGGTATTCGTCAGCGTGGTTGGCACGCGCGAAGGCCGCCTGGAACAAGAAACCTACGCGAAGAAAATTTATAGTCAAAACGTCAATGGACAATTGCTGTCGGCAATTCAACTGACAACCGCTTCCGGTATTTGCGCGATGGTCGATCTGGTGGTGCAAGGGAAATTGCCGAATCGCGGATTGGTGCGCCAAGAGCAAACCAATCTGGAAGACTTTTTGTCCAATCGTTTTGGACGTTACTATGCAGCTTGATTCTGCAGCTTGATTGAGGAGAGGGTCGATGGAATCGATCACGAATTTGCTGGTTGAACTGGGTGTCGATCTGACGCCCCTCGAAGGCCAGGATTTGTACAGCCGCTCGCCGATCACCGGCGCTGTCTTAGCCGGTCTGCGCGCCGATAAGCCGCAGCAAGTCACCGCGAAAATCGCGCGTGCGCATACCGCTTGTCTGCAATGGCGCAATGTGCCGGCGCCGCGCCGCGGCGAGTTGATTCGCTTGTTCGGCGAAGAGTTGCGCCTGCATAAAAAGCCCCTGGGCATGCTCGTGACGCTGGAAGCCGGAAAGATATTGCAAGAGGGGCTAGGCGAAGTGCAAGAGATGATCGATATCTGCGATTTCGCGGTCGGATTGTCGCGTCAACTGTATGGTTTGACGATTGCTTCAGAGCGTCCGGGTCATCGGATGATGGAGTCATGGCATCCGATGGGCGTGATCGGCGTCATCTCGGCATTCAATTTTCCGGTCGCGGTATGGGCATGGAATGCGGCCCTGGCCTTTGTCTGCGGCAATAGCGTGATCTGGAAACCGTCCGAAAAAACACCGCTGACCGCAATCGCCGTTCACGCATTGTTCGGCAAGGCGCTGGTTCGTTTCGGCAGCGATGCGCCGCAGGGATTGTCGGAATTGATCATCGGCGATCGCGATTGCGGCCGCGCTTTGGTAGACGACAAACGCGTGTCGGTGATCAGCGCGACCGGCAGCACCCAAATGGGGCGGGAGGTCGCCGAGCGTTGCGCGCAGCGTCTGGCGCGTACTATTCTTGAATTGGGCGGCAACAATGCGTTGATTGTGGCGCCGAGCGCCGACCTGGAAATGGCGGTGCGCGGAATCGTGTTTTCAGCGGTTGGCACTGCCGGTCAGCGTTGCACCAGCTTGCGGCGCTTGTTTGTACATGACAGCGTGTATGACACGCTGGTGCCGCGCCTGAAGAAGATCTATGCATCGCTGCCCATCGGTAACCCAAGCGAAAAGGCCACATTGATCGGCCCGTTGATTGATGCCCAGGCATTTACGCTGATGCAAAACGCGCTGGTACTGGCGCGTGCCGAGAGCGGCAAGATATTCGGCGGCGAGCGCGTAGTGGTTGCGGGATGCGAGGAAGGCTATTATGTGCATCCGGCATTGGTAGAACTGCCGGAACAGACCAGGATCATGCATCATGAAACTTTTGCGCCGATTCTGTATGTCGTCCGCTATCAGAGCCTGGATCAAGCGATCGCCTGGAATAACGCCGCGCCGCAAGGCCTGTCTTCCAGTATCTTCACGACTGATCTGCGTGAAGCGGAAACCTTCTTGTCGGCCAACGGCAGCGACTGCGGGATTGCCAACGTCAATATCGGCCCGAGCGGTGCGGAAATAGGCGGCGCTTTCGGCGGCGAGAAGGAAACCGGCGGCGGTCGCGAATCCGGTTCGGACGCGTGGAAAGGCTATATGCGGCGCGCCACCAATACGATCAACTACAGTCACTCGCTGCCGCTGGCGCAGGGCATCAGTTTCGATATTTGACCGACGGCGGCGGGCTAATTTTACGAAGACACGGACAGAGAAAGAGTGTATTGTTCGAAAAGAGGCACTGCGTGAGCAGTGCCCTTTTTTTGCTTGCTTAATTTTGTTTGCTTAATTTTGTTTGCTTAATCAAAAATTTCCTATGCCTCATCGTCTGCGCGGAATTCTCGCTCTATTGCTGGTCACCTTGGTGTGGGGAACGACGTTTCCGGCGATGAAGGACTTGTCCGGCCATTTTTCGGCAGTATGGATCGTCGTTATTCGTTTTAGCGTCGCCGGTTTGCTGCTCTCTCCATTTTTGCTGCGTGCAAAATCTGCTGATTTTATTGCGGGCGGGCTGCTGGGCGTCACATTATTCGTTTGCTACATGCTGCAATTGGGCGGACTTGCGCTCACCAGTTCCAACCGGAACGCCTTCATCACCGGCTTGAATGTGTTGGTGGTTCCGTTGCTGGGTCTGGCGATGGGCAAAGTACCCGAGCGTAAAATTGTTGCCGCCATTGTTCTGGCAATTGCCGGCTTGTTTGCGCTTTGCTGGGATGGCGGTTCCTGGGGGAGCGGCGATACGTTGGCGTTGGGTGGCGCATTCGGGTTCGGCTTCTACATCAAACTACTGGAAGTGATGTCGCGCAAGGCCAGCAATTTGATGGTGTTGACGACAATACAAATTATCGCCGTGGTTTTGTGTGCGTTAATTTGGCTGCTGGTATGGGAAATCCCTATCCACCCGATCGATTGGAAGCAATTTTCCAAGGACGGCGGTGATCATATTGTCAATTTCCTGTATCTGGCGGTGATAGCGACAGCGGCGATCATTGCGCTGCAAACCTGGGGTCAACGGCATAGCAGCGCCAATGAGGCTGCGGTCATTTATGCTTTTGAGCCGGCCTGCGCGGCGCTTGCCGCCTATTTCTGGCTAGGGGAGACCATGGCGTGGCGCGGCGTTTTGGGGGCGCTACTGCTGATTGCGGGAATGGTAGTGAGCCAGTGGACCCCACGCAACAAAGAGAGGGTATTTGCCGCGAGTTGACAACCCTTGACAACCCCTGGCAACCCTTGACAACCCCATCAACGCAATGAGCGCATCGGCGACAAAAGGACTAGGCTGTACGAATTTTGATGGTTCACGTCGCAATTAGAAAAGAGTTTTACCCACCGTTTCTCTATAATGCGACTATGGGTGCCCTATTAACCATCCGCTTTGGGAGCAGGTATGAATGTGATACAAAAGCTTGACACACGGCAAGCAGATACGACCCCGGTCAACCGGAACACTTTCGATGAAGTGATGGTGCCGACCTATGCACCCAGTGCGGTGGTGCCGGTGCGCGCTCTCGGACTTGATCTGTGGGACCAGGACGGCAAGCGCTATCTCGATTTCACCGCCGGTATCGCGGTCACCGGGCTGGGCCACGCCAACCCGGAGATTGTGGAAGCGTTGCGCATCCAGGCCGAAAAGCTTTGGCATGTCGGTAATGGCTACACCAACGAGCCGGTTTTGCGGCTGGCGCTGGCGCTCACCGAAGCGACCTTTGCCGACCGTGCATTTTTCTGCAATTCCGGCGCCGAGGCTAACGAAGCGGCATTCAAGCTGGCGCGCAAATACGCTTACGGCAAATTCGGCCCGAGCAAGACGCGCATCGTGTCATGCGTGAATTCGTTTCACGGCCGCACGTTGTTTACCGTATCGGTTGGCGGTCAGGCAAAATACACCGAAGGTTTCGCACCGTTGCCGCCGGATATCAGTCACATTGCATTCAATGACATAGAAGCGGCGCGCGCAGCGATCAGCGACGACGTATGTGCGGTGGTGGTCGAACCGGTGCAAGGCGAAGGCGGCGTGGTGCCGGCTACGCCTGCATACCTGAAAGCATTGCGCGAATTGTGCGATACGACTGGCGCGCTGCTGATTTTCGACGAAGTGCAGTGCGGCATGGGGCGCACCGGCGATCTGTTTGCGTACATGGGGTTTGGCGTAACGCCCGATATTTTGACGATCGCCAAGGCTTTGGGCAACGGTTATCCGGTCGGCGCGATGTTGACTACCGATGCGATTGCCAGCGCCTTTTCGGTTGGCGCTCACGGTACCACGTTTGGCGGCAATCCGCTGGCCGCAGCGGTCGCGCTCAAGGTGCTGCAGACCATCAATACGCCTGATTTCCTGGCGCGCGTCAAACATGCGTCCACGCTGCTGATGCAAGCGATGCAGGCGATCCGGGCCGAGTATTCGCACGTGTTTTCCGAGGTGCGCGGCAGCGGCTTGATGCTCGGCATGGTATTGACCGAAGCATACGCCGGTCGGGCCAAGGAAATTTCAAAGGCTGCCGAGACGCACGGATTGATGGTACTGATCGCCGGCCCGGATGTGGTGCGCTTGCTGCCGGCATTGATCGTATCGGACGTTCAGATCGACGAAGCCCATCGACTGCTGCGCCGCGCGCTGAATGCGTTTCTTGCAACGTCTAAATAGGACCGAAAGCGACTTGGCAAATTGAGGAAGTCCATGTGGCCCGTCATTGCCGGCGATTCGCGGTCTCGACGTCGCCAGCGGCAACACCGTATCGTGTGTGAGACTGGGAGGCCGACATGCTGGTAGTACGCGCGATTCAATCCGAGGATCTCGATGGCTTGATGAATCTTGCCGGGCAGGTGGGCGGCGGCATGACAACGCTGAAAGCCGATCGCGGGATGTTGGGCAATCGGGTCGCGGTAGCTTGCGCTTCCTTTGCCGAAGAGATTCCCCCGATCCAGCGCGACTACCTGTTCGTGATGGAGGATACCGCCGCCAAGGCACTAGTCGGCGTGTGTGCGATCAAGAGCGCGGTGGGCCTGGATGAGCCGTTTTACAATTACCACATCGGGATGCTGGTTCATTCCAGCAACGAGCTCAAGGTGTTTTCGCGGATGGAGACCCTTAACCTGTCGAATGACTTGACCGGTTGTTCGGAGCTATGTTCGCTGTTTTTGCACCCGGACTATCGAAACGGCACCAACGGCAAACTTTTGTCAAAAAGCCGCTTGCTGTTCATCGCCCAATTTCCGCACCTATTTTCCGAAAAAGTGATTGCGGAGATGCGCGGTTTTCTGCGGCCGGACGGCACATCGCCGTTTTGGGACAGCCTTGGGCAGCATTTTTTCAAAATGGAATTCGAGCGTGCCGACGACTTGACCAGCCTGGGGAAGAAATCGTTTATTGCCGAATTGATGCCTCGTCACCCACTCTATGTTGTCTACCTGCCGCAGGAAGCGCAAGACGTGATAGGGCTAGTGCATGTAGCCACCGCGCCGGCGCGGCGCCTGCTGGAACAGGAGGGTAT
>PKWO01000362.1 GCA_003132085.1 Oxalobacteraceae bacterium
GCCGCGGCAGTTTAAAAGTGCGCGCCCGCTGGAAAATTGAAGAGTTGGCGCGCGGCCAATGGCAAGCCATTGTGACCGAACTGCCGCCCGGCACATCGTCGCAGAAAGTGCTGGAAGAAATCGAAGAGCTAACCAATCCGAAAATCAAGCTCGGGAAAAAAACTCTCACGCCGGATCAACTGGCACAGAAGCAGAATATGCTGGCGCTGCTTGACACCGTGCGCGACGAATCCGGTCGCGAAGCGCCGATACGTCTGGTATTCGAACCGAAGTCGAAAAATCTGGATCAAACCGAGTTCATGAACATGCTGCTGGCGCATACCTCGCTGGAAAGCAGTGCGTCCATCAATCTGGTGATGATAGGCGGCGACGGCCGACCGCGCCAGAAAGGCCTGGGCGACATTCTGCGCGAGTGGGTGGAATTCCGTTTCGTCACGGTGACGCGCAGATCCAAGTTCAAGTTGCAAAAAGTCCTGGATCGCGTCCATATTCTGGAGGGCCGGGAAGCGGTACTGCTGAATATCGACAAGGTCATCAAGATCATTCGCGAGGCGGATGAACCGAAACCGGCGCTGATGCAAGCGTTCAAGCTTTCCGATCGCCAGGCCGAAGACATTCTTGAAATCCGCCTGCGTCAATTGGCGCGCCTGGAAACCATCAAGATCCAGCAAGAACTGGCCGAACTGCGCAACGAACAAACCACGCTGCAAGACCTGCTCGACAATCCGGCTTCGATGAAGCGGCTGATCATCAAGGAAATCGAAGCGGATGAAAAGCAATTCGGCGATAGCCGGCGCACGCTGATCGAAGCGGCTGAAAAAGCGGTGGCCGAACAAAAGGTGATCGATGAACCGGTTACCGTTGTCGTTTCTGAAAAGGGTTGGCTAAGGGCGCGCACCGGGCATGCGCACGACGCGGCGCAATTCACGTTCAAGGCCGGCGATATGCTGTATGGCGCTTTCGAATGCCGTACCGTCGACAGCTTGCTTGCGTTCGGCTCGAACGGACGCATTTATTCGGTGCCGGTAGCCGCGCTGCCAGGCGCGCGCGGGGACGGTGTACCGATCACCACGCTGGTCGACCTGGCAAGCGGCACGCACATCCTGCATTACTTCGCCGGCCCGGCCGACGCCAACCTGCTGCTGGCCTCCACTGCCGGCTACGGCTTTACCGCAAAAGCCGGCGACATGGTCAGCCGCACCAAGGGCGGGAAGGCATTTATGACCCTCGATGATGGCGATGAGCCGCTCGCCCCCCGCCCGGTAGCCGAGAAAACGAGTGCCATCGCTTGTTTGTCGGGAAAAGGAAGGCTGCTGGTTTTTGGCCTGGCTGAAATCAAGAACCTGTCCGGCGGCGGACGCGGCGTGATCCTGATGGAGCTGGAAAAGAATGAAAAACTGCTGGCGGCACTGCCGATCACCCAACGCGGCGTCATAGTGAACGGTATCGGGCGCGGCAGCAAGGCGCAAGAGGTGTTGCTGTCTGCCTCAGGCCTGGCGAACCACATCGGCAAACGCGCACGCAAGGGCAAGGCGCTGGAGAGCAAACTGAAACCAAGCGGGCTTGGCAATCCCTAAGCGGGATGCGCCGAAATCAAAGGTGAGAAACTCCGTCTTTCCCGCAAAAGACGGAGCGTTATCAAACGGTATTTGCTCGGTTTCTTACCATAATCACATCTTCGACGCGATCAACTTGCCCAGCACTGCGATGCCGGTGCGGATTTTTTCAGGCGGCACAGTGACGAAACTCAAGCGCAGCGTATTGCGTTCCGGATCGTTTGCATAAAACGGCGCTCCAGGCACGAACGCAACATGCTGCGCAATCGCCTCATCGATCAGCTTTGAAGTGTCGATATGTTTCGGCAAGGTCACCCAGATAAACATGCCGCCTTCCGGCTTGGTCCAGGTTACCGCCGCCGGGAAGTATTCGGTCAGCGCGGACAGCATTGCCTGGCATTGATCGGCATACAGTTTGCGAATGGTCGGGATGTGCGTCGCCAGGAAACCATCCTTGATCACTTCATGCACCACCATTTGCGTCAATTGCGCGGTATGCAGGTCGGCAGCTTGCTTGGCTTGTTCCAGTTTGCGAACCAGCGGCTCCGGCGCCACCACATAACCCAGGCGTATGCCGGGTGTCAGTATCTTGGAAAACGAACCCATGTAGATTACGCCGCCCGTGTTCATCGTCAACATCTTCGGCAACGGTTCGCCGCGGTAGCTCAACGCGCCGTATGGATCGTCCTCGATCAGCGGCAAGCCCAACCGTGCGCAGGTTTCGACCAGCGCGGCGCGGCGCGCTATCGGCAGCGTGCGGCCGGTGGGGTTCTGGAAATTCGGCAATGCATACAGCAAACGCGCTCCATGCCCGATGGCGGCAACCGCTTCCGGCACCAAACCGGACTCGTCGGTAGGTACTGATACGAACTCAGGTCCATACACGGAAAATGCCTGCAAGGCGCCCAGATAACTTGGCGTCTCGACCAATACTTTGCTGCCGTCGTCAATCAGCACTTTACCCAGCAAATCCAGACCCTGCTGCGAACCGGAGGTCATCAATACCTGGTCCGGCAATATCTTCGCGCCATCGATCGACAGCGAATCCGCGACCCATTCCCGCAACGGTGCATAGCCGTCGGAAGGGCCGTATTGCAACGCGACCTTGCCGTGAGTCGACAATACTTTGTCGAAGGCGGCGCGCATCTGCTCAACCGGGAATGTCGCAGGCGACGGCAGGCCGCCGGCAAACGATATAATGTCCGGACGCATGGTAACCTTCAGAATTTCGCGGATAACCGAACTTTGCAATTGTTGCGCGCGCTTGGCGAAATGCCACTGCATGGGAGTTGGATTTTCGATTTTCATACTTGTCTCGCTAGG
>PKWO01000221.1 GCA_003132085.1 Oxalobacteraceae bacterium
CATTACCCGATCCCTGCGCATTTGCAGCGGGCTTATGCGACAGCAGGGTGGCGGAAAGGCAGTTTTCCGATTGCGGAACGCATGGCAAACCAGGTGCTCAGTTTGCCCATGGGGCCACATTTGGACGAGGCCGGGCAGGAGTCTGTGATTCGAGCCCTGACCTCAAATTGAAGGGCAGAGAGACACTCGACTTTGGTCGCGCAAAGTGTAATGGTGGCAGCCGACTTAAGAAAGGATAATTCCATCATGATCAACATTCATCCTACGGCACATGTCGATAGTAAAGCGCAAATCGATCAAGACGTCGAGATCGGGCCGTTCACGATCGTTTATTCAAATGTTGTGATCGGAGCGCGTTCTCGGATCGGTTCGCATTGCGAGATTGGCGTGCCGACCGCATTGGGCGACGGATCGCCACTATGTATCGGTAGCGATTCGCTGATCCGTTCGCATTCGGTATTTTACGAATCGTCGATGTTCGGACCTCGCCTTGTGACTGGTCATCGCGTGACGGTTCGTGAGCGGACTATCGCCGGCGAGAATTTCCAGATCGGCACGCTAGGCGATATACAGGGCGATTGCACCATCGGGAATTTTGTACGGTTTCATTCAAACGTCTTTGTCGCCAAAAAAACCGTGATCGGGCATTTTGTGTGGCTTTTTCCTTATGTCGTGGTGACAGACGATCCAACCCCCCCCAGCGACCCCCAGATTGGCTGCTTGATCGAGGATTACGCATCGGTTGCGGCGGCGGCGGTGATTTTGCCTGGCGTTACGGTCGGCAAGCATGCATTGGTTGCTGCTCATGCGTGTGTCAGCAAGAATGTACCACCCTACATGATGGTTGCGGGTGTTCCAGCGAAGATCGTGTGCGAGGCTGCCAAGATAACTTTGCTTGACGGCGTGACCGCTGCGTATCCGTGGAATACGCATTTTCATCGAGGTTATCCAGATGAGGTGGTCGCGCGGTGGAAGGATGGAGACCTGGAGTTCACATGGCCGGTCACCCACCCTACACTTATGCATTCGATGGGATAGAATCAGGGTGAATTTTAAATTGAAAGGACGGCGGTATGGCGTTACCAAAAGTAAGTATTGTGATTCCATCCTACAAGTCGGGCCATTTTGAACAATGCCTACGTTCGGCGATCGGGCAGACCTATCTGAATACTGAAATTCTGGTCAGTGATAACTGTCCCACCGAAGAGATTCGCGACATTTGTAGAAAGTTTCCTTCGGTCTTGTATCAGAGAAATTCGGTAGTTAGCACCGAAAACGTCTTGAGTTCGCTCTTCTCTGCCAAGGGCGTTTACATAAAACCGCTTTTCGACGATGACTTGCTGCATCCATTTGCTATAGAAAGAATGGTGGCGGCAATGGAGTTGCATGACGACGTACAACTTGTTTTTTCGAAGTCTGCCCGGATTGACGCAGCCAATCTTAGGTTGGAGGATCGTCGCCCTTTTCAGCAGGATGGCATCATTTCAGGGCGCGACATGATACGATTAATGACCCTCACCTTTAAAAACGTCGTCGGTGAGTTCAGTACGATATTGTTCCGCCGCGACAAAATATGGAAACTGGGATCGAATCGCATTGTTTCATACGGTGGTAAGAAGTTCTCGCTGGGATTGATTGATGTTGCTTTCTATTTTTCGCTGGTTCGAGATTCGAGTGCGTATTACATAGACGAGGAGTTGAGTTACTTTCGCTATGACTTGTCTACTGGAAGTAATTCCAATCCGGCTGCAAATCCCGATTTTGGGCATGTGGCAGCGGATTGGATAGAATTGTTGATTGAAGGGCTGCGGCAGGATATTATTGCGCGCGAAGAATTTCGCGGGGCGAAAAATCTGGTCGATAGCTTTTCAGCATCCTTCGGAATATTTCCCGAAGTGCGGCAGGTCAAGGCCTGTTATGAGCAGATATGCGATACTTTTGACTCGACTATAGGCCCGCGATGACTATCAGGTACCGCCATCATAGACCTGGATTCTTGATCTGAATGACTCAGGTTTCGTCGCCCAATTGCAACAAGTAGGTGTCTTGTTTACGCTGAGTGGGAAGAGCTCGACGCCCAAGCTCGTTGACGGCCAGATAAAGGTCTATGGAGCCGTTGCGTGCGACCTGTTGCTGTAGCACGTCGGGCAGATCGTAACCGATGGCAGAGGTAGGCTCCTGTGGCGAGTGCCGTTGTTTGGACAGGTCAAGGTATTCCCATGAACTCCGCATGGAGCTTTCGGCCCATTTGTCGCCAGCCGGCAGCGCAGCGCCTGCATCAACAGCACGGCAAACGATCGAGATGAAGCCGCACTCCTTGCCCGGGACGTAGATCGGACTGTTTGACAGGTGGCGACTGTAGAGGCAATCTATGGGTGCGAAGTTGAAGTAGCGCAGGAAGTACTCGAGCAGCGGAATCGAGGGATACCAGAACGTGTTGATCTCGGTCTGCAGCTTGCCGCTGGTGTTGAAGTGCATTACATCCGACTGTTCATTGACCACATTGGTCGAGAGCATGAACAAGCCGTTCCGTTTGACCAGCGGCCGGACGCTTGCGAGGGTATGGAGCGGCGAAAACACATGATAGAGCACGCCCGAAAGGTTGACAAAGTCAAAACTGCCATCTGCGCGGAGTTTTTCGTCCAGTTCGTACATCGGCCCGACTTCGCGGAAATCCCACCGTGCGTCGTAGATATCTTGCAGCACGGCCATCTTGTCGGCGCAGTGTGGCACTGCGTCAACAGCCACGATGCGTTTGGCGCCCCGACGGTGCATCAGCACCGGGATCACGCCCTCCATGCATCCCAAATCCAGGCACTCGGTGTTTTGCAAGTGGGCTTGCCGCATTAGCATGCGCGGCATATAAGGAAAGTCGGTCGGATACGTGCCTTGGGCGATCAGCCCCGGCGCTAGTTCAACAGTGTAGTACCACCATGCCTTGGTGGCTTTTTCCAGCTGTTCGCGGCTTATCACGGGTAGGACTCCTTGAGCGTGTGCGACTCATCAGTATAGCGGCAGGCGTGCTGCTTACTTGAGACGTTGGGGCATGCAAGTCCGTCGTTGCACGGACGTAAATCGTCGTAATTTTACCAGCAGATCGGTTCGTTCTTCCAGAGTCAATTGATGTAGTCCCAAATCGTCACGGCTCTCCAATAGACTCGCCCATCGCTTTCCCAAGCGGCCACAACAGATACGAAATAACCGAACGCTGGCCGACCACGATCTCTGCCGCGAGTGTCATTCCCGGAAGCATTCTGGCTTGCGCCGGCATCTGTTTCAACCTTGAATTGCCAAACGTGATCCTGCTCAGGTAAAAGGCATCCGTGCCCTGCGCCAGCAACGACGGATTGCCCAAGTTGTCGCGCCGGAATGCATCTTCGCTAATGGTTTTGATTTGCCCTGTCAGCGTGCCATGCTGCTGGAAGGGAAAGGCATCCAGTTTCAGGCGGGCAGTGTCTCCCATTTTGACATAGCCGGTGTCGATGGAATCGATTTGCACCTCGGCTTCCAGTTGGGTGTCGAGTTGCACCAGCGTAAACAACGTTTCCGCCTCGCGAACTACCGATCCTTGCGAAAGCTTGGCAATGTCCAGCACTACGGCATCGGCGGGCGCTACCAGGGTGACCAGTTTGTGGCGGCGGTCGGCCTTGCGCAATTGTTCGGTTTGCGCGTCGCGGTCATGCGAGGTCGCCAACAGGTCTTCCATCATTTTTTGGCGCCAGCCGAGGTCGAAAGCGGATTTTTCCGCAACCGAGGCGCCCAATTGGCGTTTCAATTCCTGTTCGTGATTTTTCGCCAATTGCATGTCGCGCTCAACTTCCAGGCGCTTGTCGCGCGCTTCCAGTAAATGCACGCGTGCGCCGAATTGCTGAGCGACCAATTTTTCCTGCATATTTTCAATTTCCTGGAGCGACTTTACACGCGCTTCCAGTATTTGCTGATCGTGACGGTTGGTTTCCATCGACGCACGCAGGCCAGCGATGGTTTCAGTCATCTTTTCCATTTGTGCCCGGTAATTCGCTTGCCGTTCACTGGACAACTCCGCTTCCATCTTGCTATCGGCATTGGCAATCGGACTCACCAGGGCCCTCTTGCCGGACAATTCCGCCTTCAGGCGCTCAGTCTGGTTATCCAGGCTTTCAATGTGGTTTTTCAATTCAGCTTGGTCGGCTTCGGCAAAGGTCGAGTCCAGTGTCGCCAGCGGTTGGCCCTTTTTCACTACCTGGCCGACACGCACGTCGATGCTCTGGATGACCGAGGTTTCCAGCGGCTGCACGACGATATTGGGCAGGGGCGTGATGATGCGGCCATGCGCGACCACTACCCGGTCTACTTTGAAGAAGGTGGCCCATAGCAAAAATGCGGCGATCATCGCCAATAACGCGTACAAAGTTGCGCGTGCTGCCCGCGGCAGCGGGCGGCGTTCAATCTCGTCGGCATCGGGCAGAAATTCGATGACGGTAGCCTGGGAGCGATTCAAACTTGACTCCGGGGTTACAGGTGGCTTGTTTGTTGGTTCCATAATTGTTGGTAAGTTGCACAGCGTTCGAGCAGTTCTTCGTGGCGGCCACTGTCGATCAAATGCCCTTGCTGCATCACCAGAATGGTGTGGGCGTTGACCAGCGTGGAAAGACGATGGGAAATCATCACTACAGTGCGGCCGACGGCGATGCGCGACAAATTGCGGATGAAGATGGATTCGCTCTCAGGGTCGAGCGCGCTGGCGGCCTCGTCGAGGATCAGGATGCGCGGTTGCGATAACAGCGCGCGTGCAATCGACAGTCGTTGTTTTTGACCGCCGCTCAAATTGGCGGCATTTTCTTCCAGCAGCGTGTCGTAACCCTGCGCCAAGCGCTCGATGAACTCATCGGCGCCGGCGGCTTCAGCGGCGGCAACGATTTCTTCGAACGAGGCATCGGGTTTGGTGACGGAGATGTTCTCGCGCACCGTGCCGCGAAACAGGAAGTTTTCCTGGAGCACAACCCCGGTCTGGCGCCGCAGATGAGACAGGTCGATCTCACGCGCATCGGTGCCGTCAAAGCGGATAATTCCCTCCTGCACCGGGTAGAGTCCCTGGATCAGCTTGGTCAGCGTGGTCTTGCCGGAACCGCTGCGGCCAACGATGCCGACTACCGCACCGGCAGGAATGGTGAACCGCGCGCGGTCGAGTGCGGCGGCAGTGGCGCCGGGATAGCGGAAGGTGACATCCTCGAACGTGATTGCGCCATCCAACTGCGGACGCAAGCCGCCGGCTCCGACGCGGCCTTCGGGCGCGCGGTTCATGACTTCCCCCAGCATGCGCACCGACAAGGCGGTTTGCTGATACTCGTTCACCAGGCCGACGATCTGGATCAGCGGGCCGATTACGCGCCCGGAGATCATCTGAAAGGCAATCAGTGCGCCGACCGAAAGCGTTTGCGTAAATACGTCTTGCGCGCCGACCACGATAATCGTTACCGGCAACAGTTTGCCGAGAAAATCGGTGACCGCATTGCCGCTGATGGAAATTTGCCCGACGCGGAAATGCATGGTGATCGCTTGTGCGGACATCTGATCCCAGTCGCGGCGTTGCGTGGGTTCGATCGCCAATGCCTTGACGGTGCGCATGCCGTGTATGGTTTCAACCAGCATCGCTTGCCGCTTGCCTTCGGCTTCATACAGCGCGCTCAAACGGCGTTGAAAGGTCGGCACCAAGGCGGCCACGATGGCGCCGATGACGACCGCAAATGCCAGTGTGATGCTGGCCAGTTTGATCGAGTACGAAAACAGGATGGGGATGAAAATCAGCAGTGCAGTGGCATCCAGCGCGGTGAAGAAAAGACGGCCGGTGAGGAAATTGCGTATGCTTTCAAGCTGTTGCATGTGGCGTACCACCACTCCGGCGGTGGTGGTTTCGAAATAATCGATGGGCAGCGACAGCAGGTGACCGAAAGTGCGGCGGGTCAGCCGCATGTCGATTTTATTGGTGGCGGCCAGCATCAGGTACTGTCGAAGGAAGCCGAATACCGCATCGAATATCAATGCAATCACAATGCCGATTGCCAGTACCCATAGCGTCGACGCGCTTTGATGCACCAGCACCTTGTCGATCACGAGTTGGAAGAAGATCGGCGAGGCCAGCGCGAGCAGCGTCAACATCAACGCACAAATGGCGATGTCGCGAAATGCCACTTTTTGCTTCAATATTTCGGGGATGAACCAGCGCAGGCCGAACGGCTGGTTGGGATCGGCGATCGAATGCTGGCGTTTCAGGAAAACGACGTCGCCATCCCAGCGGCTGCAGAAATGCTCGCGGTCCACTAATGCGACGGCGGCGAGATCGGCCAGCGGATCGAGGACGGCGATCCTGCCGCCGTTGTCGGCCCTGGCGCCGACGATGATCACGCTATTGCCGTCTTTTAGCCGTGCAAGTATCGGGAATACACCGCCTTGCGCGAACAAGACGTCCCAGGAGAGCTTGTCGAATTTCGCCTTCAGGCCGATTTCCGCGGCAACGCGCAACAACATCGACGGTGACGGTTCCTCGTCAGCCAGCGCATATTCATGGATAAGGCGTTCGGGATTGACTTGAATGCCATGATGTTGGGCAATGGCAGTCAGACATTGGATCGCGGAGTGTTGGTAGGGGACGGAGCTTGTCATTGTCCGACCGCTTTCCGCATGTCGCCTTCAACGCAGGAGCGTACCAGTTTGTCGACCATCAGGCCGAATTCGGCTGCAAATTTATGGGTATTCATGGCTGCGCTTTGCGTCTTGGCGGCGCGCAACTGATCGTCGCAATGGCGTTGCAATTGCCTATCGTTGGCGAACGCAATTGCCTTTTCTTCATATTCATGGGGATTGTTTGTAATGAGTTGCCCCAGTCCGACCGAGCGCAGCAGACTGCCGGCCATGCGGGAAACGTAGCTGCGACCGGCTAGCGTCACAATCGGCAAGCCGGCCCATAACGCGTCGTTGGCCGTGGTGCCGGCATTGTAGGGGAAGGTATCGAGGAAAAGATTTGCTGTGCCGAAGCGTGACAGATAGTCTTCCGGCGCCACACGGCCGGCAAAATAGAGCCGGTCGGGGTCAACCCCATGCGCTTGTGCCGCCGCCAGCATATTCGCTTCGGCCCATTGGTTGTCGCGCAACAGCCACAGAATGCCGTCCGGCACCCGGCGCAATATCCGCATCCACGACTCGAACATTTCCGGTGTGATCTTATAATTGTTATTGAATGCACAGAATATGAATTTGTCGGCAGGTAAACCATATTTTTCTGGGTCATTCACGATCACCTGAGTACGGGTGTCGTCGCTGACCTGAAAGCTGTCGGGCAGATAAACCGGCTGCTCGGTGAAATGCGGCGCAAGTTCGGGCGGGAAAATAAATTCATCGGCAATCACGTAATCCACATACGGAATGGCCGAAGTTCCAGGATAACCGAGGTAGGCAATCTGCAGCGGTGCGGGGCCGCGCGCGACGATATTGGGCCGTGCGCCCGCCGTTAGCCCCTGCAGATCGATCAGCAGATCGATTTCCTGCGCTTGAATCAAATGTGCGGCGGCTTCATCGCTTAGATCCGAAATTTCGAAGAACTGATCGAATGCATCGGTCACGCGTTTGCGGAAGGCGGTGTCATCGCTGCGGCTCCAGCCGAATCCGCATACTTCATACTTGGTGCGATCCAGCAGTTCGAACAACCGCACGGTCAGCAGCGAGACCGCATGCAGGCAAAAGTCGCCGGACAGGAACCCGATCCGGATTTTGCGATGCCGGATGTCATGCCCATGCGGAACCAAGCGGCTCAATTTTTGCACATTCTTGGCAACATAAGCGCGGGATGTTTGAAGCAGGCGGACCGGGTCGTCGGTCAAACCGAGTATCGCCAGCGGCGAGGCAGTTTGCCACATGGTCTGTAGGGAGATATCAGGCAGTTTGCGCATGATCGGCCACTTGCACTGCTTTTGCCGCAGATGCAGCCAATGGTACAGCACGTCGCTCTGAGTGGGGTCAAGCACCAGGCTTTGCCGCATCATTTCCTCGGCATCCTCATACTGCTGAAACTTGTCGTAGAGTCTCCCCAATCCGTTGAGCAACAATTTGTGGTTATCGTTTTGCTCAGCCGATTGAAGGCTTTCATGGCCTAGTGCGGCTTTCCAATGATCGATCGCCGCCTGAAGATGACCTTGCTTTTCAAGTTGAGCGCCCAGATTATAGTGCGCCTGGGCAAAGTCTTCCTTCAGGTATGCCGCTTGCCGATAAGCCGCTTCGGCCTCCGATTGGCTGCCGGTGTCCGACAGCAACACACCCAGATTGAAATAGGCGGCGTATTCCAGCGTTACGATGGGTTTCTTCAGCCACGCGCGGTATAGTGCAATGGCGTCGAGACGCTTGTCGGACGCGATCAGATTTTCGGCCGCCGAAATAACTTGAAGCAGGTCTAATTCGCCGGCTGCAGCCATGTCAAGCAGTTGAACAAATGGAATAGTTGCGGCCTCAGGCATCATGTTTTATCAAATCTCGACTTTGAATAGCTGGTTTGCGGAGAGCGCCCGCCGGGTAATCCGGGGCTCAGTCTACAATTCTAATTTCGCATAGGCAATAAATACATTGCCGCCATCACGGGGGCAGAATTGCGTTATCTCCCTTTATACCGCATCAGGGTGGTATTGCTATTCGCAGAATAGAGAGGTTTTTGGCCCTCAATAGAAACGACAACGCCCAGAGGGCTCTGGTTGAATAGCGGGCTTGCACGGAGCACTCGCCGCGTAAATTCTGCACGCAGTCTACAATGTTAATTTCGCTTGTGCAATAATTGCCAACTTCCCCCAAGTAATCTGTCAGAATTGGCCGCTGATTTTCCCGGTGCCCCATTTTGTTGTAATTGGCAACTTTTTTTGGGTAAATCTTGATGGGTAATAAACATAACCGGGTATCGGCGCAGGCCACGCAGAAAAGGGCACCGATTTCGGCCGCAGTGATGAACCAGATGGTGACGCTATACAATGGCGGCCAGTGGGACTTGCTGGAGGCTATGGCGAGAGATGCGACGAAACGAAACCCGGAACATATTTTCGGATGGAAGGCGTTAAGCAAGGCGCTGTTGAAGTCCGGAAAGCTACTCGAAGCGCTTGATGCCCTGTCTCGCGTGACGAAAATCTCGCCGAACGACCCCGACCCGCACAATGATCTTGCTATGGCGTTTCACAATCTCGGGAGGCTCGAAGAGGCGGAGACGTGCTACCGGCTCGTGTTGAAATTGAATCCGGGTTCCGCCGCGACTTATGACACGCTGGGTGTTCTGCTTTGCGAGCTCGGCCGGTTTGAGGTGGCAGAGGTAGAGTTCCGTCGTGCGCTGGAGATCAACCCGCGGTTAGTTCCCGCGCACATCAATCTTGGGTTTGTCGCTGACAATCTTGGCCGGTGGAATGAGGCGGAGGCAAGCTACCGTTGTGCGTTAGAGATCAATCCCGAATTTTCCGAAGCGCACAGGAGATTGGGTGATCTGCTCGCTCGCGTCGGCAGCCGCAGTGCCGATGCCATCGTTTCGCTTGAGCGGGCAATTGCACTCAATCCGGCGGACGCGGGGTCGTTTGTCACGCTTGGCAATGTTTTACTGGTGGCGGGCCGGATTGATGAGAGCCATGTCAGGTTTCGCCAAGCGCAGCAGATTCAACCGCTGATTACGTGGCCAACCAAGAAGCCGAAAGCGGATTTCTCAGTACTCCTTCTAGACGCGCCAGGCGCCGGCTCAACCCCGGTGAACTATCTGGTAGGGCAGGCCGGATATGACTGTCATTTCCTTGCCGTGCTGCCGGACGTTGCATATGATCTCGACTTCCTGCGTACCAAAGCAGATGTGGTAATCAACATGATTGCTGACGCGGACAACGGCAAAGACGTACTTCCGCTCGCGCTGGACCTGGCTGACCGCCTTCACCGCCCCACAGTCAACCATCCGTGCCGGATCATGGGCACGGATCGCGAGACTATCGCCGGCCTGATTTCCGGCATAGCGCTGTGCCGCATTCCAAAGACCATACGTCTTGCCGCTGCAGCCCTTGCCGGGGCAGACTGGTACAAGTGCATCGAGGGATTGACGATGCCGCTATTGATACGCTGCGCCGGCACCCACGGGGGTGACGACTTCGAGAAGATTGACGATGTTGACGCTATTGGAATATTTGTGGCCCGCCATCCTAAAGCGACCTTTTACGTGAGCGAGTTTGTGGATTACCGTTCGACTGATGGCTATTTCCGCAAATACCGAATGATCTACGTTCACGACGAGATCCTGCCGTACCACCTCGCGATCCACGATCATTGGATGGTGCACCATTTTCGTACAGATATGGCCAACCAAGCGTGGATGCGCGATGAGGAGGAAGCCTTTCTTAAAGATCCACGTCTTGTATTCAGCAAAGAGCATCTGGCCGCACTACGGGAAGTGGCAGCGGTCATCGGACTCGACTACTGCGGCATCGATTGCTCGCTCGATCGGGAAGGTAACATTGTCGTGTTCGAAGCCAATGCTACGATGCGGGTTCATGATGAAAAGGATCCAACTTTCGTACATAAAAACCACTATATCGCGAAAATCAAGGAAGCTTTTGACGCCATGTTGGCAAGACTGGCGGCGAACCGGTAGCGCAGTGAATTTTGTTTTCGGCAGTTCAAGTAGTCGGCATATCTGCTTTCTGGCTTATGGGCACCTCTAAAAATGGCCAAAAGTACCCAATCTCGAACCTGCGGTGCTCTGTGTACACTGCGTACACTGCGTACACGTCCGCTCCTCGACTCGACCTTGGGTACTTTTGGCAATTTTTAGAGGTGCCCTTATGTTCGGGGATGTTTCTCCGGGCCAAGAGATCAAGGGCTTGATCTTTTCGGTGTTTCCGCCGAGGAGGCTATTTTCCGGGTGTCGCCAGGAAACCGCTGTCGGCAGGATGATGCAGTCTGGTAAGACCGAGTTGACCGTTTGGCGCCGTTGTATTGCCCGGTCGCGCGACAGGGTTGCCGTTGGCATCGAATGGTTTCAACGCATCCACGATGCCGCTAACTTTGCTTGCCACCGCGAGATTGCCGGCTGCGCTCTGGTTCGGCAAGCTTGGTATTCCCGCCGCTGCGACCCCGGAGGCAGTCGCTTGCGCATCGAAGGACGCCATCGCCTGCACCAAATCGCCAACCTTCTGGCGTAATGTTACCTTGGTATTCAGCGTTGGGTTGGTCGAGTCCGCCGGCGTAATTTGTTGGACGGCAGGCACGCTCAAAGACGAAACCTGGCTGCCGGTCGATGCCTCGACCCGCCTTCTTTGTTCGAAGATCACATACGGGATTTGGGCGGTGGTCAGCGCGAGTCTCTGCGGTATGGTCAAGCTAGTCGTTTGGACCGTCGTCAAGGCAGAGATCTCGGCAGTGGTCAGCGCAACAATCTGGCCGGTCGTCAACGATGCAATCTGCGCAGTGCGCAATGCGCCTATTTGGCCGGTGGTCAGCGCGGCTATCTGTGAAGTACTCAGGCCGTGGCTGATTTGAGCCGTCGTCAG
>PKWO01000082.1 GCA_003132085.1 Oxalobacteraceae bacterium
CAAAGCAAAACGACCCCGAAGGGCCGCCTTCCACTATTCGCTGCGTCAAGGCGTTACTTCCTGGGCTCGCCATGCTCGTTGACGGTAACTGTGGCGCCAGGGGGAGCGGTCATCTGAACCCGGTGCTCTTGGTCGCGGAAGACATAGGTGACATCCCAATACTCGGGTCTAGCATGGCTAGGTACGCTGGAACAACGCTGGACGTCTTGGGTACGCACCTGTCCGCCTTCGTCGCGACCGACGTTGGCGCCCACTGCGGCTCCCGCTACAGCGCCACCGGCAGTGGCGATATCCTGACCGCGTCCGCCGCCGACCTGGTGACCGAGAATGCCGCCGATGAGGGCGCCGGCGATCGCCCCGGGAACATTGGCGCCGCCTCGGTCCTGCGCGACTTGTTCGCGCTCGACCCAGCATCGTTGCTCGGGCGGCCCGACCACCGCGCGCACTGACGTGACGTTCGCCTCGTACAGCCGCTCGTTGTCGTGCCGGCGGTAGTCGTTATCCGCAACCGGTCCGGGTGCGTAACGATTGTCATCGATGCGCGCGTCCCTGCTCACCATCCGCACCGACGAAATGCGATCGTTCATGCCCATCGCGGCTAACGACGAGTACCTGCCCGGACGCAACACGACGCAGTGGCCGTTGAACCGAACGTCTTCGCATACCTCCCAGCGGTCGCGCAGAACAATGGCCGACGACGCGCGGTCATTGAAGCCGTAGCGTGCCAAGTTGCCGATCTGGTTCTCTGCGGTAAAAGACTGGCCTTCAAAGCGTTCATGTTCGTAAAAAGTGACCTGCGCCACCGCTTGCGTGGCGAAAACCACTCCGGCCACCGCCACCGCGTTTCTCAATATTGTATTCATTCGTAGCTCCCGTAAAAAGTTGCGCATACCGAGGTCAACGTTGACCCACGGCAAACATTTGTGATGTTCGACACGATCCAGCGCGGTCGTAGCTTGGCGCAACACTCCACCGCGCGGCGGACCGCATCCTTGCAATTGCAAATCCTGCCCTACTCATATTCGCATCCAGAACCAAGCAACACAGCGCTCAATATCCCGCACCATCGAGCGATGGTCTGTGCGACCGCGCACATAGAAATCTCATTGGCCATCGCGACGGAAACATCTGGAATTGCGATTTTCGACATCAAGGGAGGTGTTGCACTTTGAAATAGAATCCGCCGCGTAGTTGTATAAGCGAATCGGAATGGAATTGGATTTCCTCTCTGCTTTACTTTTTTCCGGCTATTTGTGCGCTAACGAACGGAGCGCCGCTATGTAAGCGGAAATAATGGCTCTTCAAATGGCGCGCCTTGGAATTGGCGGGCGCGTGAAAATTTGAACCAACCTGGAGAACAAACATGAAATTAAGCTGCAAGCAATTTACTAATACACGCGCACGCCTTATTGCGGCGGCAGTTCTGGTCGCTACCATCGCTTTTGCGCCGGGGGTGGCTCTCGCCGCTAACAAAGATGCACACGAGGATCGCGCCGAACTGCGCATCAGCAACATGCACGCCAAGCTCAAGATCACGGCGGCACAGGAAGAGCTGTGGAGCAAGGTAGCCCAGGTAATGCGCGATGATGCGAAAACCATGGATCATCTCACGCAGGCAAGGATGGACCACGCCAAGGATATGACCGCTGTCGATGATCTCAAATCCTACGGCGAGATCGCCGATGCCCATGCGGACGGAATCAAGAAACTGACTCCAGTGTTTGCCGACCTTTATGCCGGCATGTCGGACGGGCAAAAAAAGGAAGCGGATAACTTGTTCCGTCATGGCGACCGCAAGCATGGCCACAAGATGATGATGAAGGATAAATGACTGTTAGTGCGGTGTTGCCTGGATCAGGCAATTCCAACCTGCGATTCATAATCCCATCAAGCATCCCAGAAAGGAAAGTTCACAATGAAAACATTAATACGGCAGACTAGGTATGGCAGGCCAACCGGTCGCAAGTTCGTGATGGCACTCGCCGTTGTTTCGCTAATAAGCGGTTTGTCTATAGCGCCGGCGTTTGCTGAAAGAGATAACGGGCATGGCCGGGCCGACCAGCGCGGCGGTCACGGCCAACGCGCGTCGCGTGGCGATCGCGACCGGCATGGGTACGATCATCAGCGTGGGGGCCGACCCTATGGCTACAGCTACGCGCAACCCGTCTACGTTCCGCCGACGGTGTATGCCGAGCCGCAGCAATCACCCGGCATCAGTCTTTTTCTTCCGCTCGATTTTCGACGGTAAGGGTTTGCTGATCGCATCCAAAAAGGGTTACACGCGCTTCGGCGCTTGTGACCCTTTTTTCTTTCTTGTTGCCATTGGCGCTTAGGTAACGCGGAACGGCCTATGTTCTTGGTCGCCGTCATTCGCTACTTCACATATTCGCTACTTCACATATTCGCGAACTTCGAATATCCGCAAGTACAAGTGCTTTTGTCCACGCGGCAACGGCTTATCTACAAGCAACATCATTAGCAGCGCGCCATAAAAGGCGACGCCTAGCGATCGTTTCCCATTTCTTCCCTTTACTTGAACTTGCGCGCCAACGCCAGGAGTCCAATTCAGGCACAGTACTTTATTTTGCAATTCAACGACACTGAATTATCCCAAATGCCCATCGTTTCTGGTGTGCCGCGTCCCCCCGGGTCGCTAGCGGATCTGCATACATTTGTTGTAAATCCGCAACGATAACGTCATCTTATTGAAATAATTTGACATTACACTTCAGCGTTCTGCCATTGGCAAGAGGGTAAAAAGGCAAACCGTGACGATGTGCAGCTAGCTGTATCGCCGTGCTGCGATGTAGAAAGAACAGGCACAAAAGACGAATAGCTGAATATACCCATCCATGGTGGCAACGTTTGGCATGCAAACGGGCGAATTGTTTACGATCCGGCCTCAAGAATTTTCATGATTTTTTTTGCAATTACTTTAAGGAGTATCAATTGAATAAGAAACTTATCGGCCTAGGCATGTTGCTAGCGGCTAACGGCGCATTTGCACAAACGGCCAGCTCGACGTCGGTAGAGTTGTATGGTGTTCTCGATGTC
>PKWO01000115.1 GCA_003132085.1 Oxalobacteraceae bacterium
AGACCCTGATCGCCGGCGGCAATGTGCTGCTGCTGGACGAGCCTTCCAACGACCTCGACGTAGAAACCCTGCGCGCACTGGAAGACGCCTTGCTGGAATTCGCCGGCTGCGTGCTGGTGACTTCCCACGATCGCTGGTTCCTCGACCGCATCGCCACCCACATCCTGGCTTTTGAAGGCAATTCGCAAGTAAGCTTCTTCGATGGCAATTACCAGGAATATGAAGCGGACAAGAAGAAGCGCTTGGGCGAGGAAGGCGCGAAGCCGAAACGGATTCGGTATAAGCCGTTGACGACCTGAGTTCAACCAAAGGCGCGGTGCGCAAGTGCCCAAGTACCGGCGCCTATGCGGGAATGTCGATCTTTGCTTGAATTGGCTTTGCGGGGCTATTGTGCATGAATATTTCCACTGCTAAACATCTGCATACGCTACTGCTTGCAGCCCTTTTTTCGGTTGCCGCGTTCGCACTTGCAGCGGAGCCGACACTGGAACTCGGTATCGGCCAACCGCTGCAAAACCTAAGCCGCAACGAATTGCTGGCGAATGCGGCCGTGCGCACAATCGACGTGCCGGCCGACGCCGCCTATCGGCGCAGCATGCATTACCGGGCATTGCCGTTGACCGCCTTGATCGGCCACCTGGCGCAAACCGGCAGTGTGCAATTCACCGCAAGCGACGGCTTCGTCGCCAACATCCCGGGTCCGTTGCTGGCCGGCGCTGGGCAAGCTTGGCTGGCAATCGAGCCGGCAGACGCCGGATGGCCGGCGTTGAAGCCGGGAGGCGCCAGTGCCGGTCCGTTTTACCTGGTGTGGTTGACGCCTGAAAAAGCCGGCATCTCGCCGGAGCAATGGCCGTATCAAATCGCCAAAATTGCCGCAGCGGCGCCGCTTGAAAGCCGCTATCCGCAAATTCTGCCGCACAGCTCCGCAGCTACCGACAACCGGGAACAGCGTGGCCTGCATGTCTACACTGCCAACTGCGCAACCTGCCACCAAATCAACGGCGCGGGCGATGCGGCGATCGGGCCCGACCTGAACCTGCCGCTCAGCCCCACTGAGTATTTCCAGGAAACCTACCTGCGAAAGTTGATACGCAATCCGGCCGCCGTGCGCAATTGGGGGCAGCGCAGGATGCCGGGATTTTCTCCTGAAGTCTTGAGTGACGCCAGCCTGGACGATCTGATCGCGTACCTGCGGCAAATGGCCAAACAACGGGCCAAACAGCGGCAATAGACATCCGCATGTCCGCTGCGACATGCGTTTCACCTTCCGGATTTCGTCTGTCACCGCGCGCCAACACCGTGTAATGGCTTGTAATGGCAAATTCCATTTGAAAAAGAGATGCTTTCGATGCAGGGTGCTTGGAAAGAACGACTTGCGCGACACAGAAACAACATGCTCGCAAGTTCGCTTTAGCATCCCGCAACTGATGTGAATCGGCTGACTCCGCCCGTTCGCATCACGATGCCATATCTTTATCCACCCACACTATAGAATGGAGCTTCAAAATGACCATCATCAGTTATGTAAAGTCGAAAGATCTTCGCCTACAGGAGGCCGCTGCTCTTAGTGCCACCGCCGACGCCACCCCCTACACGCTTGTTTTAAAAAATAATTCCGCGTCGCCGTGGACATTTTACGTCTACCAGCAGGTGCCGAATCAGGCATCGGCCAATGTATTTTCCCTTGCCTGGTTCTGCAGTCCCTTTGTCATCACGCAGGGAAATCAAATCTCATTCCAATGGAGCATCGAGTACGGCTTCGTCTGGGGTGCGACCGGCACAGTCATGCCGGGCGTCGTCTTCAATGCCGGCGGCGGGCAGCCGGCGAATCTTCAATCAGCCAATACAACCAATTTCAGCACCCAGCCGGGACCCAACCTCAGCGTACCGGTGGCCGGAAATCCGCAAGGATCATTGGTGATAAGCGACGCATCAAACGTTCCCAACAATACCTTCTCGGTGGGGATCAGCATGGGGAGCGCCGGTACTTTTGTCACCAACGCCGGCCCCAACCTGCTGCATACCTTCACGCCCACCCCGACGTACTGGGTTGCCGCCGGCTCAAACGTGCAGGTCGGCACGATTCTCGACATCACGACGGTTACCCAGAACCTGCAAGTGATATTTCCAGTGAATGTCTATACCGTTACCTACAGCCTGAATCAAAGCAATCAGTGGGTTCCGGCATAACGCGCAAGAAACTGGCGGGCGACCATGCGGTCCAACCCGCCGCTTTGTTGGGAAAGCAACGGATGAGCGGCAATCCGCAATACAACCTATGGTTTGTAAACCAGTCCATCTCCGCCGGAAAACTGTGCGTCTATCAGGATGGCGGCAACGTCGCGTTCAACCAGGCAACTCCCGACACGTTGGCCTGGATGGTGACCGGCGCCAACCCATCGGTCCAGGTAAATTTCAAATGGGATACCGATTACGATTTTGCCTGGTTCGACTATGGATCAACCAGCACGCAACAGATCGAAAGCGCGGGCCTCAACGCCGGCAACGCGGTAACGCTTAGCTTGAATCAGTATGGCTATTATTTCAAGGCGCCGCCGACCAGCGGCCCCAGCGGGCGCTTGTCGATCCAAATGGATGCCAGCATTCCGTCGATCAACGATGCGGTAGCCGGCATCGGCATGCATGGCGCCGGTACTTTTGCCTCACCTGCGGGACCGAACATCAATCTCGTGTGTACACCGGCGCAGGTCTCGGGTTTGGCATACTGGGTCAGTTTTGGCCCTTACACTTTTGAGGTGAATGATTCGATCGACGTCTCAACACTCAATACGCCGGCAAAAATAAGCTTCCCCTATGGCGTGTACACAATGACAGCCGTTCTGAACTCGCAAAATCTGTGGAGCGTGTACTCTGGGCCGCCGGTCGCCGTCACGGCGCCATCCAGCGGAAACGTGGTCGTCTACGAGGCGGGAAAAGGGATATTGCCCTGATTCTGAAACTTCCCCGGGCAGGTTCTCCCGCCCGGGCCATTGCCTTGCGGCTTAGCAAGCGACTGCGATCCCGCCGCCCTGCCACGATATCGCCCCGCGCAACGCGCAACAGGCCGCGCAGTTGAACTTTCCAGTTACCGGGCCGTTGGCGTCAAAGCATTGCCCAATCACATTGTCTGGAACGGGACACGCCGATGGCTGCAATCCAACAACCTGCATGCCTAGCGGTTGGTATGTTGACCGTTGCACCGGTTGACTCTGTAATGGTAGTTTCATGATGTTGGCTCCTTAGTTAAGCATCGCTAATGTTGGCTATCCCAGGACGATTCGCCGGAAATGAGCCCGGAATGGGCGCTTGCAACCGCATTCCCGCAATGCGGCTTTTCTTCAAATCAATAAATATCCCAGTGCCGTATCTTGCCCACCGTGACGGGTATCACTTCACTCACGTCCACGGTGAACCGATACACATGGCGGGCCTGCTCGATGCGCTTCGCCGGATTGAAGAACGTCAGTTTGACGTCCCAGCAATCCGAGCCGGGCCGGCAAATGGGACTGCGTTCTACGTCTATGCAGTCCAATTTCATCTCGGTCGCAATGATTCTGTTATAGACTTCCGAAACCTGAAAGGCGTTGGTGGCCGCATAGTTTATTGCCCGTTCCTGGGGGCTCGTCCCCAGGTTGCGCACTTCGTAATAGATCCGCTCCAGGAAATTTCGGACACCGTCGATTTTCTTGTCATACAGGGCGGCAGCCGCCGGGTCGGCAGGCGTAGCGCCCACCGTGGTTAAAATCAAATCACTGGTCGACCAGCTATACATGCCGCGCAGGTCCGGAAACAGGAGCGGCACTTCCTGACCGTTCAACAAGCGCGCCGAACCATGAATCACGCCCGGGATCGATACCCGCTCGACTTCTTGCGTGACATGCGCGTTCAGAAATTCCTTCAAACGATCATAGGTATAGCTGGCAAACGGCCCGTAAGGCTGGATCGCATAAACAACCGTAGCGTCAAGGCTCAGCGTCCAAATCAGGTTCGCGGCTGATGCAGGGTCGGTCCTCAGGTATTTCAGCAATTCGATCGGATCGTATACATCCATGCCCGCCAATTGGGTAAAAGAGTCCCTTCTCGATTCCGTGCCGAAGTCGTAGCCAATTTGCCCCAACACGTAAGCAATGGCCGGCGCCGCCGCGGTCTTTTGACAGCTGCAGTCCGAAGCGGCCACTGCACTTGGTCGTACATTGGCAACGCTTGGGGCGGCAATATATTCCGCTGCCGCCGCGTATTCCGTTGCCTGAAAACTCTGGCTGCCGACTTCGGCAAACTCAGGTTGAGGGAGGCTTGCAGGTTCAGTCATGTTATTTCTCCTATAGGTGGGTTGATCCAGCTCTCTGCTCATGCTGCTTCTTGCGTCGATGGATTGCATTTTCCGATTCGCCCCGGTCCCTGTCTCCAAAACCGCCGAGGCCGGAAAGAACCTGGACGTTGCGTCAGGCGGTGCTTGCCCGGCGATGCCACTGCCGGTAATTTCCCGCAGCTTTAAATGTGCGGAAGCAATATTGAGCCGGCCCGCCAGCGACCGGCGGCAATCCGATTCGACCGCCGGGTCGCATGGGTCGGCGGATTCAAGAATGGCCGCACGCACTTTTTGCGGATCGGGACGCTGACCTCGCTTGATTTGCATGCTCAGAAGCAGCGCCGCAACACCGGCGACGATCGGTGCGGCAAAACTGGTTCCGGTTTTCGCGATCACTTTGCCGCCTGATGCGGCGCCCAAAACATCCGCGCCCAATGCGAGTACTCCCTGCTCTCGATAGCTGCCGCCCCAGTTACTGAAGGTCAGCGGCGCGCCATCGATATCCATCGCGCCAACCGCCAACACAGTCGGCGCCGCAGCAGGAACATGAAGGCAGCGGCAGCCGTCGTTTCCCGCCGCTGCGACGATCAATATCCCGCTCTTCGCGCATTGCTCGATCGCCTTTGCCAAAATCGAGTCGACGACCCCGCTTGCGCTCAATTCGCCGCCGCTGATGTTGATGACGTGTGCACCAAGCTCGATCGCCTGATTGATTGCGCGCGCCAGGTCGAGTTGGGAACAGTGCAACCGGTCGCCATCCCGGGAGAAATAGATGGGGACGATCAGCCCGCGGCATCCTGGGGCAATGCCTTTCACCGCGCTTCCATGCTGCCCGAAAATGACACTTGCGACATGCGTTCCATGCGGCGAAGCCAGGTCATCGCCAAGCTCGTTCTGCATTGACGTGGCGAGTTGGTCAAGCCGCGCTCCGGTGAAACATGGGTGAGCGCGATCTACGGGGCCGTCCAGAATGGCGACGCAAATCTCGGGGCTTCCCAGCGTTTCCGACCACAATGCTTGCAAGCCTGAGAGGCGTGAAATGTCGGTCATGCTCTCCTCACTTCTATGCCGGTTCACGATGAAAACACTTGAACTTCCGGATTACATTTCTCTGAAGTGCGTCAATTGTCATCCGCATGATCGCGGGCGACAATTACAAGCCATTACACGAGAGCGCAGGAATTTTGTGGGTAGCCTGGATCGAACCAAATCAGTAGGGTGGGCACGCTTTTGTGCCCACGCGGAGGCCGCAACAGCGTGGGCACAAAAGCGTGCCCACGCTACTGGTTTGTAAGCGATGCGCGGAAGCGTACCCCTTTACCCACAAAAATCCCGGAACAACCCAAATCAGAAGCGATCCCAAAAACAAAAATCGACAACGCTCCCGATCCGTTGCTCCGGGACCTTGGCAAGGAGTTCAAATTAAATGCAATTCAGTTATTGCCTCAATGTTAATATTCAGAAATAGTTCTCTCCGACAAATTCATGGATATTTCCATATATCTCATTTTGTATTGCAGGAAAAAGTATGGCGACATTGAGAAATTTCGTAACGGGCAAGCAAATCGTTCTGCGGACATGCCACATTTTTGGGCGCAACCCTTTCAGATCGGACACGCTCTTGCCGGGTAAAGATATCTCTCAGATACATGCATCGATCCAGTGGAATGGAAACAGATGGGAGATTTCGGATCACAGCCGCAATGGAATCTTGCTTGACGGAAGACCGCCAAGCAACCGAAAAAGGATAGCGCTGGCCATCGGAAATAGAATTCAGTTCGGCGCCGCCAAGGACGCAATATGGGATGTCGGGAACCTGAACGCACCGCGCCCCGTTCTCGTGCCGTTGCAAAAGGATGCCGTCCCGATCGAACTCGGTCCGGTTAATTTTCTACCCGACGATTCCTCACCTGAAATGTCGATCTATGTCGAAAATACCGGTCAATGGGTGCGCGATGACAATCACGAAATCACGATGTTAAAGGATGGCGATATCGTCGATATCGGCAGGAGCGCTTGGAAATTCATTTGGGCGTTAAACCTCGAATCGACCCTGGAAATCAACCCTGACAACAGCGCCGGATTGGGAAAAATGTTCTTGCAGTTTCAGGTGAGCCTGGATGAAGAACATGTCCATTTAACCCTGTCGACAGAGGGGAGGGAGATCGACTTGGGCGAGAGGGTTCATCACTACTGTCTGCTGACGCTGGCTAGGCAGCGCCTGGAAGACGCCAAGAAAGGAATCGATTCCAACAACCAGGGATGGCTTGATTTGGAGCGTTTGTCAAAAATGATAGGCCTGGATATACCGCATCTGAATATACATATTTTCCGGATTCGCAGCCAGTTCGCGCAGGCTTTGCCGGACCAATATTTTCGTCCAAATATCATAGAGCGGCGGCGCGGTGGCGCGCGCTTCGGTTCCTTCTCGTTTAATATTGTGCGCGGCTCTCGCATCGAGGGCCAATTCGAGCCAAAGAATGATGACCTGAAAGATGTATCCAACATTTCCTTACCAGATTGATCGGAATGCACGTTCAAGGTAACTGATGAGCCTTAGACCTCGAAAAGTCAAGACAAATGGCGCCCCGCCATTTTTTCATTACGGGCGACGGACACAGAAAGAAAAAAACGCAGCCGCTAAATTGAAAATGCCGATCGCATTGAACGGTTATCAATTGATTGAATTGCTGGGTGAAGGGAGTAGCGGCTCAGTTTTCAAGGCGAGACAGAAAAGTACCGCGCAAATCGTTGCGGTGAAGTTGCTCCGGCAGGACAACCAACTTGACGACGCGCGTCGCAAGCGGTTGATCGAGCGATTTGACAGGGAAGCCCAACTCTGCGGTCAACTACATCATCCAAATATTGTCGGACTACTGGATAAAGGCCAAACCAACGACGACCGCTTTTTCGTCGTATTTGAATTCGTCCCCGGCGAAACGCTCAGGGATTTGTTGTTGCGGAAAGGCGCATTGAGCGCCGTCGCCACCGGCGAATTGATGGGACAAGTGCTGGACGCTCTGGCCTGCGCCCATGCGCAAGGCATCGCCCATCGCGACCTGAAACCGCACAACATCATGGTAACCGCCACAGGAACACGCGCTCACATCAAGGTGCTTGATTTCGGTATCGCCGCTTTGGCGCCTGAGTTGCAAAAAGGCGCTTATCGAAATTTGACCATCACGCAAGAGGCCTTCGGCACACCGTCCTATAGCGCGCCGGAGCAGTTGCGCGGAGAACCGCCCACTACCAAAACTGATTTGTACGCATGGGGTTTGCTGGTGATCGAATGTTTGACCGGCAAGCCGGCCGTTCAAGGTTCCACGTTGGCGGAAATCATTTACAAGCAATTAAGCCCCCTGGAAGTACCGTTACCACCGGCGCTGGCTGGACATCCATTGGCCGATTTATTACGTCGGGCCCTGAAAAAAAATCCGCGTGATCGAGCCGCGCATGCCGCGGGCCTGTATACGGATTTTCGCAAGCTCGATTTCGGCAATATTCTCGGCAACCCGAATCAATCGGGACAACAAGTCTATAGCCAGGAGCAGTTGGCAGCGAATGGTCTTACGCAAGAGAGTTCTTTGGGTTGGCTGGATCGGCGATACGAAAGACGGCAGATGACGGCATTATGCTGCAGTCTATTCCTGGCCTCAACCACCGACACCGAGCCGGAACTGGAAGCACTCGAGGCCCTGCAGCGCGATCAATTGAATTTATGCAGCGATACCGCAAGCCGTTACGGCGGCCACCTGGCCGGGTCGCTGGGCGATAGTCTGATGTTTTACTATGGCTATCCTTACGTCACCGACAACGATGCGCGGCGCGCGGCGCATATGGCGCTGGACTTGGTTGGGCAGGTGCGCCGGCGCAGCCGGTTGCTCGAAATACAACAAGGTATCAAACTGGATATCCGGGTTGGCGTGCATACCGGTATCGTGCTTACCCAGCCTGGCCATCCCCCGACAGGCCTGACCCCGAATATTGCCTTGCGCCTCAATCAACTGGCTCCTCCAGGCGCGATATTGGTGAGCGGCACCGCGCGCCAGATTCTGCAACAGTACGTCGAATTTGAAGAGTCCGGCGCAAATCCGATAGGCGCAAGCAGCCGCGCGCTACCGGCCTATTTGATGAGGGCGGAACGTGGCAGCGGGGCTCCCTCTTCGCTGCGGGCCGGCCGTCACAATCGGCCATTGATTGGACGGACAACCGAATTGGCGTTGCTGATTGAAAGGTGGAACGCAACTAAAGCGCGGCGCAGCCATACGACGTTGTTGATCGGTGAGGCAGGAATCGGAAAATCAAGACTGACCTATGAAGTCTGTCGCGCTATCCGCGAGGACGGTTTGCTTATTCGAGATTGCCGCTGCCTTCCGGAACATCAAAACATCGCACTCCATCCGATATTGCAGTTGATCAAGACTCACCTGCGGCTCCCGGAAACAGGCAGCCATGCACTCGCTGTCGCCCGGCTCGAATCGGGCTTGAAAGGGTGCACAGGCAACATTGAACAGACGCTGCCGATTCTTTGCTCCTGGCTATCGTTGCCGCTACCGGATAATTTCACGCAGATGCCGCATTCCGCCGACCGTCAAAGAAAAATCCTGTTGGACATTCTGCAACAACTTCTTACGCGGATGGGAAACGGCAATCCATTTTTGCTGTTGGTCGAAGATATTCATTGGGCCGATCAGACCAGCCTAGAGCTCATTGAGCGCCTCGCCAAATCGACCTCTCGCGCAGTGTCGAAAAGTCCATTCTTGCTCATCCTGACGGCACGCCCCGAATTCTCAACATGCGGGAACGCATGCCCGCTCGAAACGATCAATCTGCAGCGCCTTTCCGATAACGATTCGAAGAAAATGATTTGCAAAATCATCGGCGGCACGCCCATCGACGAAAAATCGCTTTCGACCCTGGCAGAGCGCGTTGACGGCATTCCGCTGTTCGTCGAAGAACTCACTCGCATGCTGCTCGAAAACGAGACGCTGACCGAACGCAACGGGATCTATCGGCTTGATCGGAACCTCAATACCGGTGCGATACCGATCACCTTGCGCGACTCGCTGACCGAACGCCTCGGCAGAATGGGGGCCGCCAAGGAAACCGCGCAACTGGCTGCAACGATTGGGCGGGAATTTTCCCACACGCTGCTGGTCGATGCCTCTTTGCGCGACGAGGCAACCGTGCAAACCGACCTGGATCGTTTGATCGCAGCGGATTTCGTTTACCGGCAACGACGCGCACAGGGAGAGGGAGACGGCTATATTTTCCGCCATGCGTTGATCCGCGATGCCGCATATGACGCGATGCCGAGACGCATTCGCGAGCAAACCCACGCCCGCATTGCCCGCGCATTGGAAAACCAACCGGCGGTGGAGATAGAACGTAATCTAGCGCAATTGGCGCGGCACTTTGCGAATGCGGCCGAGTTTGCCAATGCCGTCAAATATGGCGCCAAAGCCGCACAGGCCTCATTGGAGCGCGCGTTGCATGACGACGCAATTAACCATGCCAACGACGTGCTTCACTGGATAGAAAAGCTGGAACCAAACCAGCGCGCCGAAACCGCGTCGATTATCAACGCCATATTGACGAATGCATTGATGTCGAAATACGGCTAGGCCGCGTTGCGCAGCGCGGGGACAAGAAACTATCGGTCACGCGCCTTGAACGAAAAACCAGTCAATAGCACTGCTTGCACATTTTGCGTTCCCATTGCGGCGTTGGCGCCTTTCCTCAAGGCATCCTGCAAAATCTGCATGCCATTCGGCGCCTTTACCGTGTTGGCATCGGTATCGGCCAATATCTTTTTAAAGATCACATTCAGCAGCGCCCGGTTGCGGATGGTCCACTCGGCGTCACCGGTGCTGGTCTGAACGGCAAGACTGGTCGTAAGCGTAAAATTCTGGGTTTCAACGTCCAACGGTCCAAACTGCGCGTAAGCGATTTGGGGTTTGGCCGGATTGGTGAAACTGACATTGAGATGGCTCCAGGCAAATATGAATATGCCCGCCAACGCGACCACTACCGCGGCGATGTAAGCGACGAAATTGTCTTGAGAATTGGCTTTTGACATCACGAATCTTTATGTAACGCTACGCTAGTGCAGGTTATCGCTCAATGCGAAAATAGGCCGATCACCGTGCCGATCAGCAAACCCAGTGTGCCTAACGATGTAATGCCGAAGCCCACGCCGCGTTTGGCCGGCGCCTTGTAATATCCGAGCGCATAGACGATGCGGCCGATTACCCATACCGCCCCGCCGAAAGCAGCCCAACGGTCGCTGAAGAAATGCGCGCACATCCACAAGGCCGGGAAGAACATCACCATTTGCTCGACCGTATTGGCTTGCACGCGCTGCACGCTTTGAAACTCAATCGGACCATCGCTAGCCGGCGCCGGGACATTGTATTTATCACGCGCCTTGCCCACGTTGGCCAACATCCACATATATACAACCAGCGCCGCCAGCGTCGCCCAAGCCGTCCATTGCATTTCCATCGTCTTCTCCTTATGAATTATTTTTTTGTTCCGACAATTAGCCACCCTCAGGCTGCGTATGATACGTTAATAAATCACCGGCGACCGCGGCAGCGGTCAGCGGTTATGCACAAAAAAGTCTTGGAATGCCGCCAAAACCGCGGCGATCTGTGCGGTCGAGACATCGAGATGCGTAACCAGCCGGGTTTTGGGCGCGATGATCGCCACGATGCCGCGCGCCGCTAAATGCGCGTGCAGGGCTGCACATCGGCTTGACGGCACATGCAGATAGATTATATTGGTTTGCACCGGCTCGACGAGCAATTCGTCAATGCCGGCCAAACCGGCGGCAAGCGTCGCCGCGTTCCGATGGTCTTCGGCAAGGCGTGCGACGTGGTGTTCCAGCGCATACAGCCCGGCAGCGGCCAGCATGCCGACTTGGCGCATGCCGCCACCCAGCATTTTGCGCCAGCGGGTAGCGCTGGTGACCAATGCGCGGCTACCGCACAACACCGATCCGACCGGCGCGCCGAGTCCTTTGGACAGGCAAACCGACACCGAATCGAAGCCAGCGCAAACCGCTTCCGGGGTTATTCCCAGCTTAACGGCTGCATTGAACATGCGCGCGCCGTCCAGATGCAAGGCTAGGCCACGCTGTTTTGCCAAACTAGCGACATCGGCCACGTAGGCGAGCGGCAAAACCTTGCCGCCCATCGTGTTTTCGAGCGCAATCAAACGGGTGCGGGCAAAGTGCACGTCGTCAGGTTTGATTGCCGCTTCGATCTCGGCCAGCACCAGACTGCCGTCGGCCTGATTGGCGATGGGTTGCGGCTGGATGCTGCCAAGCACTGCGGCGCCGCCGCCTTCGTAGCGGTAAGTGTGGGCGTCTTGCCCGACTATATATTCATCACCGCGTTGGCAATGCGCCATCAGCGCGGCAAGATTGCTCTGCGTGCCGCTCGGGAAAAACAAGCCGGCCTCAAAGCCCAGACGTTCGGCCAATGTTTGCTGCAATCGATTGACGGTCGGGTCGTCGCCGAATACATCGTCGCCAACCGCCGCATCATGCATGGCCGCCCGCATTGCCGGGCTTGGACGGGTCACTGTGTCGCTACGTAAATCTATCGGGTGCATGGAAAATTCGTCGCAAAGGTTAAGGGTGATTGGGCGCGGCAACCGCTATTACTTACTGCTTATTACTTACTGCTTATTACTTACTGCTTATTACTTACTGCTTCTTGGGCAGCACGTTGCTGAAAAAATCATAGATTCCGTTATCGCCCATGCTGCGGGCGTCTGCCAGTTCACCTCCTTTGGTTGAATACAAGACTTTATTGTCGGCAGTCAAAACCACAGCCGCCGGTATTCCCTTCTTGATGGGATTGCCGTAAGCGCCGGCAAGGTCGAGATTCTTATCGAAATTGCCGACGTCGATCTTCACCACGACGAATTTCCCGTCTATCAGCGCCGCTGTTTTGCCATGCAGCGCCTTGTCCAATTCGCGGCAATCCTTGCACCAGTTGGCGCCAAACACCAGCAATACCTGTTTACCGTCGTGTTGGGCAACCGCCAAAGCCTGACTGATGCCGGACTTTGCGTCAGCGGTCTCATCGTAAGGCAGGTTTCCGGCCGCCACCGCTTGGGCTAATAGCAACCCGGCAAACAATCCCAATATCTTTTTCATTTGGCAACCCTATAGCGTATCGATGCAAAAATTATTTCGTTTTTTATTTTGAGAAAAACTCCAGTATCGGGGAAAATGAAAAAATCTGCACGCTAACAAATTTCCCTGGCCTCGGACGATGCGGCGCATGTCGTCCGAATACCGAACACCTGTGCTATCAAAATGAATCTGACCGAAAATCAATTATCCGAATTCAGGGACAACGGTTACCTGGTTATCAAGCAATTGGCGCCGCTTGCCGTCTGCGAACGGATGCTCGCGGTAACGCAGCAACAGTTGCAGGTTCCGGTGCCGCCGCTCGAATATGAAGCCGACGTAGGTTACCCCGGTGCGCCGTCTTCGCTCGAAGCGCCGGGCGGCGCCACGATCCGCCGTTTGCGCGGCGCGTACCATCGCGACGCTTGGTTTCGCAAGTGGGCCGAAGATCGCGATCAAATTGCAAAATTGCGGCAACTGCTGGGCGAACCGGTCTGTCTGTCGCTGGCACATCACAACTGCATCATGACCAAGCATCCGGCTTTCGGCACCGCTACCGGATGGCATCGCGACATTCGGTATTGGTCGTTTAAGCGCCCCGACCTGGTCTGCGTCTGGTTGGCCCTGGGGCCGGAAACAGCGGCCAACGGCGGCTTGAAATTCATTCCGGGCTCTCATCGGCTTCATGTCCAGCCGGCCCAACTCGACGCTTTGGATTTTTTGCGGCCGGACCTGCCGGAAAATCTCGCCCTATTCGCGCAAGGCCGACCGATTGACCTAGACCGCGGCGATGTCGTTTTCTTTCACAGCGGCCTATTCCATGCAGCGGGCCGCAACACCACCGCAACGGTGAAAACCTCGGTTGCCTTCGCCTATCACGGGGTCGGCAATATGCCGATTGCCGACAGCAGGTCGGCAGCGGTCGGCGATATCCTGTTGGGGCCTTAACCCTGCAACGCCGCGGTTCGCGTCTCCAGCCAGGCTTTGGCAGCGCCGGCGACCAGCGGTGCAAGCCGCGCGCGGACAGTCGCATGGTAATGGTTCAGCCAGGCAATTTCATCCGCGCGCATCAGCGACAAATCAATGCAGCGGGTGTCGATCGGGCACAAGGTCAGGGTTTCAAACTCCAGAAATTCGCCGAATTCGGTGCTCTCGACGGTTCGGTTGATGACTAGATTTTCAATCCGCACCCCCCATTGTCCGGGCCGGTAAGTGCCGGGTTCGATCGAGGTGATCATGCCCGGCTCCATCGCGGTCTGCGGTTCCGGTTGGCTATAGCAGGAAATCGATTGCGGACCTTCATGCACATTCAGGAAGTAGCCGACGCCATGCCCGGTGCCGTGACCGTAGTCGACCCCGCCGGCCCAGATCGGCGCCCGCGCAATGGCGTCCAGCATCGGCGATTTGGTGCCGCGCGGAAAATGTGTGCTGGAGAGCGCGATCACCCCTTTCAGCACCAGCGTAAAGTCGCGCTGTTGCGCGGCGGATGGACTGCCGATAGGCATCACGCGCGTGATATCGGTGGTGCCGCCGTAGTATTGGCCACCGGAATCTATCAACAACAAGCCGTCACCGCTGATGGTCGCATGAGACTCCGGGGTGGCCCGGTAATGCGGCATTGCGCCGTTGCCGTTAAAACCGGCGATCGTGCCAAAACTGGGACTGACGAAGCCCGGCCGGCGCGCGCGAGCTGCGGTGATTTGCTGATCTATGGTCAACTCGGTGACTGTTTCGCGGCCCAACGCCTGCTCCAGCCACGCAAAGAACTCGCACAATGCCGCTCCGTCCTGCTCCATCGTCGCGCGCACCTGCTGCGCTTCCTCGTCGCTCTTGCGCGACTTGGCCAACGTGGTCGGATTAATCGCCTCGACGACTTGCACCGCACTTGGAACCGCTTGGCGCAAACCAAGCGTAATGCGACGCGGATCAAGCAGCAAAGTAGTTCCGGCCGGCAACGCACTCAATGCAGCAGCCGCCTCCGCATAGGGCGCCAAAGCGACCCCGTCCGCCGTCAGCACCGCGCGCAAGGCGTCCGGCACTTTACCCTCGGCGACATACAAGGTCGCGCGTTCCGGTCCGATCAGCGCATGGGCAACGAATACCGGGTTGTAATTGACGTCCGAACCTCGCAAATTAAACAAATAGGCAATATCGTCGAGTGTCGAAATGAAATGCCATTGCGCGCCATACTCGCGCATTGCCTGCCGCACGGCGGCCAATTTGGCCGCGCGCGGCAGCAGCGCATACGGCGCCGCGTGTTCGAAGATGGGCTGGATCGGCAATGCGGGCCGCCCGGGCCATATTTCATTCAACAGATCGCAGTCGGTGCGCAATGCGACATTGCGCGCCCCCAACGCTTGTTCCAGCATGCGGGCGCCGGCCAGGCCCAGCACTGCGCCATCGACGCCAACCGTCTGCCCCGGCTTC
>PKWO01000055.1 GCA_003132085.1 Oxalobacteraceae bacterium
CCCGGAAACATCGCAAACGACTCCGTCAGCTGCATGCCTATCTCATCGCATTGCAAGAGCTTGAACAGGTCGGCCTTGACCGTGTGCTCCGGGCAGGCCGGGTAACCCGGTGCCGGACGTATGCCTCGGTATGCCTCGTTGATCAATGCCGAACTGTTCAACGCTTCGCCCGGCGCATAGCCCCACAAATCCTTGCGTACACGTTCGTGCAAATGTTCGGCAAACGCCTCGGCAAGGCGGTCGGCCAGCGACTTCAGCATGATCGATGAATAATCGTCATGCGCATCTTCAAAGCGCTTCTCGTATTTCTCGATGCCGATACCGGCGGTGACGGCAAACAAGCCGATGTAGTCGGCAATGCCGGAACTTTTCGGCGCGATGAAATCGGCCAGGCATTGATTCGGTCTCGCCACGCCATCGATCACCGGTTTCACGCTTTGCTGACGCACGCCGTAATAAGTAAACGCAACTTGCGTACGCGTTTCGTCGGTGTATACCTCGATGTCGTCGCCGACGCTATTGGCCGGCAACAACGCAATCACGCCATTGGCGGTCAACCAGCGGCCCTCAATCACCTTCTTTAGCAGGGCCTGCCCTTCTTCAAACACCTTGCTGGCCGATTCACCGACCACAGGGTCGGTCAAAATCGCCGGGTAGGGTCCGGCCAAGTCCCAGGTCTGAAAGAACGGGCCCCAATCGATGTATTGCGCCAGCACCCCCAGATCGACATTGCGGAACACCCGGCGGCCGATGAATTTTGGCTTCACCGGTGCGTATTTCCCGGTGAATTCGAGTTGCATTTTATTGGCGCGCGCGGCCGCCAGCGTCAGCATCGGAATCGCCTTCTTGTTCGCGTGCAGCACGCGCAGGCGTTCGTAATCGGCGGCGATTTCCTGGATGTATTGGTCGCGCTGCTCCGGGGTCAGCAGCGACTGCGCCACCGAGACCGAACGCGAGGCGTCAGGCACGTAGACCACCGGCCCTTCGTAATTGTGCGCGATCTTGACGGCGGTATGCGCGCGGCTGGTGGTCGCGCCGCCGATCAAAAGCGGAATCTTCAGCATGCGGAAATGCGGGTCGCGCTGCATTTCCTTGGCGACGTGCGCCATTTCTTCCAGCGACGGCGTAATCAGGCCGGACAAGCCGATGATGTCGGCATTTTCGGCCTTGGCACGGGCCAGGATCTCCGAGCAAGGCACCATCACGCCCATGTTGACCACTTCGAAGTTGTTGCATTGCAAGACCACCGAAACGATGTTCTTGCCGATATCGTGCACGTCGCCTTTGACCGTCGCGATCACGATTTTTCCCTTGGGCTTGGCGGCCACGCCGGTCCTGGCTTCGTCCAGCTTCTTTTCTTCCTCGATATACGGAATCAGATGCGCGACCGCCTGTTTCATCACGCGCGCCGACTTGACCACTTGCGGCAAGAACATCTTGCCCTGCCCGAACAAGTCGCCGACGATGTTCATGCCATCCATCAGCGGGCCTTCGATCACATGAATCGGGCGTCCGCCGTTGTGCAGCAATTGCTGCCGCGCCTCTTCAGTGTCTTCGACGATCCATTGGGTGATGCCGTGCACCATCGCGTGCGCCAGGCGCTTTTGCACCGAAGCACTGCGCCATTCCAGGTTTTGCTCTTCTTTCTTGCCGCCCGCCGTCAACGTGCCGGCGATTTCAATCATGCGCTCAGTGGCATCCTCACGCCGGTTCAACACCACGTCTTCGACCCGTTCGCGCAATTCCGGCGACAATTCGCTATAGACGCCCATCATGCCGGCATTGACGATGCCCATCGTCATCCCGGCCTGGATTGCGTGGTACAGGAATACCGTGTGAATCGCTTCGCGCGCCGGATCGTTGCCGCGAAAGCTGAAGCTGACGTTCGACACGCCGCCGCTGATTTTCGCGTGCGGCAAATTGTCGCGTATCCAGCGCGTCGCATTGATGAAATCCACCGCGTAGTTATTGTGCTCGTCGATGCCGGTGGCGATCGCAAAAATGTTTGGATCAAAGATGATGTCGTCCGGCGGGAACCCGATCTTCGACACCAATAAATTGTAGGCGCGTTGGCAAATTTCGATCTTGCGGGTGTAGGTATCCGCCTGGCCTTGCTCGTCGAACGCCATCACGATGACCGCCGCGCCGTAGCGGCGGCACAGTTTCGCCTGGCGCAGAAATTCGGCTTCGCCTTCCTTCATCGAAATCGAATTGACGATCGATTTTCCCTGCACGCATTTCAGGCCCGCTTCAATCACCGACCATTTCGACGAATCGATCATGATCGGCACCCGCGCNNCCATGTTGATGTCAATGATCTGGGCGCCGTTTTCAACCTGCTGGCGGGCGACGGTCAGCGCTTCGTCGTATTGTTCGTTCAGGATCAAGCGCGCAAAAGCCTTGGAACCTGTGACATTGGTGCGTTCGCCGACATTCACAAACAACGAATCGTCGTCAACCGTGAACGGCTCCAACCCAGCCAGACGCATCGCATGAGGTATCTGGGGAATTTTGCGCGGCGCAATGTCGCGCACAATCTCGGCAATCGCCTGGATGTGCGCCGGCGTGGTGCCGCAACAGCC
>PKWO01000326.1 GCA_003132085.1 Oxalobacteraceae bacterium
GCGCCAACATGATCGCTACCGCCACAAGCGAGATCGCTTCCGGCAACATGGATCTGTCGACGCGCACCGAATCGCAAGCCAGCGCATTGGAAGAGACGGCGTCGTCGATGGAGGAATTGACCAGCACGGTCAAGCAAAATGCCGACAACGCCCGCCAAGCCAACCAATTGGCGCAAACCGCGTCGGAAGTGGCGGTGAAAGGCGGCTCGGTGGTGTTGCAAGTAGTCGAGACGATGGGTTCAATCAATGAGTCGTCAAGAAAGATCGTCGACATTATCAGCGTCATCGACGGCATTTCTTTTCAGACCAACATTCTGGCGTTGAATGCTGCGGTGGAAGCCGCACGCGCGGGAGAGCAGGGACGCGGTTTTGCAGTGGTTGCCGCCGAAGTCCGCACGCTGGCGCAACGCTCGGCAGCGGCGGCCAAGGAAATCAAGGTGCTGATCGACAACTCAGTGGAAAAAGTCGATCTCGGCAGCAAACTGGTCGATCAGGCAGGCAACACCATGACCGAGGTGGTGGACAGCATCAAGCGCGTCACGGACATCATGGCCGAGATTACGGCCGCCAGTCAGGAGCAGTCGCAGGGTATCGAGCAAGTCAACCAGGCGATCATGGAGATGGATGACGTTACCCAACAAAATGCCGCGCTCGTCGAAGAGGCGGCTGCGGCGGCGGGTTCGCTGCAGGATCAGGCGGGCAATCTGACCCAAGTGGTCAGCGTCTTCAAGTTAGACGGCGCGCAAACGGCTGTCGCGGCTGCGCCCTCGACCGAAGGATCACTGCAGGATCAGAACCGAAACCTGGCACCGAGGGGCAACGTTGTCAAGTTGAATCGCACCCGAGTTGCTACCTCGGCTGTGCCTGCCGTAGCACGTACCTCGATAGGCGATAAGCCAGCTTCCGGGGTCAAGAAAACATCTATCAAACCAAAATTGGCTGCCGCGCCGGCCAGATCACCGACACCGACTACGGCATTCGCAACAGGGACAGGCGGAGCGGACTGGGAAGAATTTTGACACGCTTTTTTTTATCAATCAATAAAGTGAGAATATGATGGATCTGAAAACATATGTTATTTCCGAAAACAAAGCCGTTGTGCGTCGCGACCCTGTGGTCCTTGCCCTCTTGGGCAAGACGCTCAATAAGATCCAGTATAAATTATATGCTGCGCAACGCGCCTACGTCGCAACCAACTTTATTCGTTTGGTTGACAAGGCCGCCAAGCTGGCGCGGGAATATGGTGATGAAGCCCTCGCCGCAACCCTTCAATCGAACCTGAATGATGAGATCGGCATGGGCCAAGACGGCAAGACCCATGACGAACTCGATCATCGCAAATGGAAAGCCAACTACCTTCGGGCAATCGGCATCGAAGCCGACATCAAAGGATTTCCGTTGTTGCAGGCAACGCAGGGCCATGTCGATGCCTTTCTGGAGATGGAGGCCAACGGCACGATGTTCAGCATATCCGGTGCAATCCTTTCCCTTGAAAATATTATTCCGCTGGAATATCGGGCCGCAGTGAGTTCCAGAGACCATTTGTTCCCGGAGGTTTTTTGTATATCGGACGATGATTCCGCCGAAATCGGCAAACAAAAAGAATTGGCGCGACGATACCTGGACGATCACATTGTTCACGATTCAAAATCCCATTTTCCCGATCTTCTGCAAGCTCTCGTCAAATACGAAACCGATCCCGTCGCCATGACTGAAATCCGGTCTGGCATCGACGTTGTCAACGCTTACCGGAAAAAGTTTTATCAAGGGCTTGCCGCCGCCCTCAAACTTGAGGACTCGGTCATGGAATACTATATCCATGTGGTCCAAAAACAGGTTGCAGATTTTCCTGCCCCTACGTCGTCTGCAACGCCAGCCTACGCAATATGAACACCCTCTTTTTGCTGTGGGGCGCCGGGAAGCAATGGAACCGTCATGTTGAGATTCCATAGCCGTTCTTACGGAGAGCATGTTGTTATGTGAGTGTGCTTTTCGTAACGCGACGACGACCGCTTGACTATGTTTTTCTCGCATATACCGCTCTGATTTGCTTAACATAATGCCGTCGGCCACTATCTCGGCGAATTCACCTGGCGGCCAGCAAACCATGGTTGCCGACGAGGCGCGCCATTCGTCGCGAATTTCCCGAAATACTGCCACTGGCGGCACCCCGCATCGTCGGCGCTGTTGGCCTTGGCCCAGGTACCTTCATTTGAACCACGCTGGCTTTCGAATGGAAATGATTAGGCGGATGGCTATTCCTTGCGAAATATCAAAGCGCACGACGCAGCGAAGACTATATTTAACTTGCACTGCAATGAATGCTTATGCATAAGTGGCAGTGTAATGCTGAGGGGTTCAAGAAATTGAGCTGAGTTTCGATGTCTCACATCGAAACGGATGAAGGCGTCCTCAGACGAATTGACCTAGACAGTTGATTTGGGACCTTCACCAAGTCCGCCAATCTTGATGGGTTGGCGGACCGTCGCGTTTCTTGCGCGTGTACCGAAGGTAGCTTGGCGTTAATCGTGCATGGATATCTGATCCTTCCTATATCTGATTCTCCCTAGATGCTATTCCGAAGGATCAAATTCGCCGGAAAGCGGAGTCATTGCTTGGCGCGCTGCAGTGCGCATGTGGACTATGGCGGCCCAGTTGTGGCCAGCTGGGATAAGTGTTTCGCCGACTATTAATTCGATCGGAACGCGGCGCGGCAACCACGTCTCGTCGCGCAATGCGGAGCGCGCACCGCGCAGGCCCGCCACCACGACTGGCGCATCAGCGTTGGCGGCCGCCACAAAAGCGCCTGCATGAAAAGGCTTCAGTCCCGTCTCGCGGCTGAAGGTGCCTTCCGGGAAGACCAGAAGATGCTCCCCGCGCTTCAGCGCCGCCGACATAATATCTACATCCTCTGCGCTACGCTCGACGTTGATGCGCTCGACGAAGATGGCGCCCAGGCCCGTGAGCAAGGCGCGCATCAAGCGCTGGTTGGCGAACTCGCGTTTGGCCGTGAAGGCATAGCCTGGGGTCGGAGGCAACAGCGCCGTGAGCAGTATGGCATCCAGATAACTTGCGTGATTGACCAATAGCACGTGGGGCCGATGCGGTAGCCGATCAAGTCCGCTGACAGAGGTCGTAAACCAGGTCAGGCGCAAGAACATACGCGCCGCCCAGTAGGCGATGCACCGCCCCAGCGGCGGCCGTTGCAGCAGCGCAATAAGTGATCCGCACGACAGCGCAAGTATCGCGAAGATTGTCCATGCATGGCAAGCATAAGCCCATGCGCCGACTTGCCTTATGATCAGTGTAGCGCGCGCCCATACCGTGGCAGCAATGAAGCGCACAGCGGCCTGCCACGGCGGGGTAGCGCGGGTTGCCACTTTGCCGCTCTCATAGGCTTGCTTGCACGAGATACGGCGGATCTTTCCGCTCGATGTTTTCAGCACCGAATGGGGGGGTACGAGAACGACGTTGTCGGCGGGCAGCCCGATGATATCGATGGCGGTCCGATTGAGCGTGCGGCGCAACGCTTCCCGCGCCGGTTCGTCCCGTTCGCGGGTTTCGGCCATAATCACCAGCCGCTCGCTACCGGTTGCGGGGTCGTCGCTGGCAAACACCGCCACGCATCCTTTGCGGATGCCCGGCAGGTTGCCGATCGCCTGTTCCAGATCGTACGGATACAGGTTACGACCGCCGCGCTTGATGAGATCCTTGATGCGTCCGGTAATAAAGACTTCTCCTTCCACCATATACGCATAATCGCCCGAATCGAGCCATCCATCGCGAAACAGTTTTGCGCTAGCCTCCGGATTGCGGTAGTAGCCGGAAGTTGCGGACGGTCCGCGAAACTCCAGGCGCCCGACACGGCGCTCCGGCAACTCGTACTCGGCTTGATCGACGATCCTTATCTGGTGCCCCGGTAATGCGCGACCGCAAGACGGGATTGACAATGTATCGGTATCGGACCCCATTACCGGCACGGCCTTGCCTTCGCGTGCAAACGGATCGCGCGCAATCATATCAATGCGCGGCCCTCGTCCCAACGGCGGGAGGGCAAGGCCGACTGAGGATTCGGCTAGGCCGTATACTGGCGTGATGGTCTGATAGCGCAGTCCGCAGGGAGAAAAGTGGGTCGCGAACGATGCCAGCGTGATGGGGCTGACCGGTTCGGCACCGTTGAACGCCAGTCGCCATGCAGATAAATCCAGTTCCGGCAGTGCGGCATTGCCGACGTGGCGCACGCACAATTCGTATGCGAAATTCGGCGCTGCAGAGATGGTGCCTCTATGGCGTGAAATCATTTGCAGCCACAGCGCTGGCCGCGCGAGAAAAGCAAGCGGCGACATCAGAATCAGCGGCATGCCATAGTACAGGGAGCCGAACCATGCGCCGATCAAGCCCATGTCATGGTAGAGTGGCAGCCAGGACACGAACACGTCGTCCGCCGCAACTTGTGCCGCTTGTCCCAGCGCGCGGATATTGGCGAGCAGGTTGGCATGAGTCAATACGA